>NZ_CBDRFA010000124.1:0-15974 GCF_965343085.1 Nocardiopsis synnemataformans
CCCCCCCCCGGTCCCACCTCCACCACCAGGTCGGCGGGGCCGACACCGGACACCGCCACCACGCGGCGGGCCGTGCCGGGGTCGGCCAGGAAGTTCTGGGAGAGGCGGCGCCGGTCGTCACCGGCACCCGTGCGACGGGAACGTTCGGTACGTGCCACGGAAGGTCCGTTCCAGCCACCCTGCGGTGGCCGACGAGGACGGGCGGCACGGACGGGCGCGCCACACGGCGCGCGACAGCGAAGAGGAGGTCCGGGCAGCCCGTCCGAGGGAAGAAGGGACGCGACTGTGCCTGGACCGGAGGGTCACACGGGAGAAGAGGTGTCGTCCACGGTCGCCGCCGGTTCCACCGCCGCGCGGGCACGCGCGGGCGCGCATGCGTCAACGGCGGCGGGGCGGCGCGCCCCTCCCCGTACCCTCCGGGCACGCGGTCGTGGACACGCGCGCGACGCGGACGGCGGGGCGGGGCGCCCAGCGGGCCGGACGGACCCCACGGCAGGGGTCCGCGGCGGCTGGGGCGGCGGACTACCGGCCCAGGCGCGGGGACCGGGGCCGGAAGACGTGGGTGTGGCAGCTCACCGGCCAGGCGTACGCCCGGTCGGTGACAGCGCAGAAGCAGCACATGGCGACCAACCTAGGAGCCCTCCCACGGCGGCGGCAACCGGTTTTTCGGGGTGGGGGCCACGCCCGAAAAGGGTTCGCCTTCACCAGATTGACCACGCCATACTCGCCCCCATGCCCGACTTCGCGGACTTCGACACCCGCCACTACCGCACCGTCGACGTGGCCACCGGCTACGACGGCTGGTCCAGCACCTACGAGGGCTCCGTCCTGGACGCCATGGACCTCGCCCTCCTGGACGGCCTCACCGTCCCCGACTGGTCGGCCGTCGCCCGCGCCGCCGACCTGGGCTGCGGCACCGGCCGCACCGGTTCGTGGCTGCGCGGCCGCGAGGTCGGGCGCGTGGACGGCGTCGACCTCAGCTCCGGCATGCTGGCGCTGGCCGAGAAGCGCGGCGCCCACGACAGCCTCACCCGGGGCGACGTGCGCGAGACCGGTCTGCCCGGAGCCGCCTACGACCTGGTGATCGCCTCCCTGATCGACGAACACCTGCCGGACCTGGCGCCCTTCTACGCCGAGGCCCGGCGGCTCGTGCGGCCCGGGGGGACCTGCGTGCTGGTCGCCTACCACCCGCAGTTCTCGATGGTCTCGGGGATGCCGACCCACTACACCGACGCCTCCGGCGAGGACATCGCCATCGCCACCCACGTCCACCTCATCAGCGACCACGTGCGCGCCGCATCGACGGCGGGGTGGCGGCTGGCCGAGATGTCGGAGGGCACCGTGGACGACACCTGGGTCGCGGCCAAGCCCAAGTGGGAGAGGTTCCGGGGCCACCCGATCTCGGTGGCCTTCGTGTGGACCGCGTCCTAGACCCCGCCTCCGGCGGGCCCGGACGCGGGGCGTCCGTGCGCCCGCCGGGTTCCGGAAGCGGTGGGGCACGCAGCGTCCACGGGGCGAGTGGCGGACGGGTGACGGGCGCGGGGAGCGGGGCCTGCGTCAGCGCAGCAGGGCCTCCCGCCACATCCCGCGGTTGCGCTCGACGTACTCCGACGCCGGTCCCCAGTGGTCGGCGTGCCCCTCCGCGTGCAGGCGCGCCCACGGCTGCTCGCCCGTCCGGGCCCCCTCCGCCAGCAGGTCGTACATGCCGCGCACGCGTTGCAGGACCGCGTCGGGCAGCTCGCGGCGCTGGACCTCGTCGCACCCGTACCCGTCGGCCAGGGCACGCAGCCGCCGCGCGTCGCGCCGGGGGTCCCCGCCCTCGTGCAGCGGCACGAACCCGTGCGCGGCGTATCCGAGGTCGCCCATGCGCGTGCCCGGTCCGGCGCCGTCCCAGTCCACGAAGGTCCAGGCGTCGCCGTCGCGCACCAGGTTCCACGGCGCCAAGTCGTTGTGGCAGAGGAGTTCCTCGCGCTCGTGCGGGATGGGCACCTCCCACACCGGTTCCTCGTGGGGCCGGTACCCGGCGGTCAGGTCGTGGAGGCGGCGGATCATCCCGCCCAGCCGACGCAGTTCCCCCGGCGTCATCGGCGCCATCCGGTCCGCCATCGTTCCCGGCACGTACCCGAGTACCTGGCGGCCCCGCTCGTCCCTGCCGACCGCGGGAGGGGACGCCTCGTAGCCGCACACGTGCAGGTATCTGAGCAGGAGCAGCACGGAAGGGGAGGAGCGCCGCCACGGTTTGCGCACGGTCCGGCCCACGCGCACCACCTGGTCGGCGACGTTGCCGCCCTCCAGCACCTCTTCTTCGGGTGGGGTCATGGTCCCCCATGCTCCACCGCGCGGCCGGGGGAGTCCACCGATTTTCACCGGTCCCCGTCGGCCCCCCGGCCCTCGTCGGCCCGGCGCTCCGCGGCGGCCAGGGCCGCGTCGTCCACCCGGGCCAGCCCGATGAGCAGACCCAGGCACAACAGCCCCATGGTCGCGAACACCCAGGTCAGACCGAGGAACTCCGCGACGAGGCCGCCCGCCGCGGCGCCCAGCGGCATGGTGCCCCAGGCCAGCAGCCGGTAGGCGCTGTTCACCCGGCCGAGCAGGGGGTCGGGGGTGATCCGCTGGCGCAGCGACACCGTGATGACGTTCCACACCGCGATCCCCACTCCGCCCACGAAGAAGCCCGCCGCGACCAGGACGGGGTCGGCGGTCACCGCGGGCAGGCCGACGAGCACGGCGAAGGTGAGCACGCTGATCCGCATCGACCAGGACCGACCCAACAGGACCTCGATCCGCCCGGCGCCCAGGGCGCCGACCACGCTGCCCGCCGCGACGGCGGTCATGAGCAGGCCGTAGGCGGGCTCGGACAGGCCCATGGCAGAGCCCGGGCCCACCGCGAAGAGCACGAGGACGGTGAAGGCCGCACTCGTGCCGAAGTTGCTGACGCCCACCATCGCCGCGAACGAGCGCAGGATCCGGTCGCGCCACAGGAAGCGCAGTCCCTCGGCGATGTCGGCGCGCAGGGTGGCGGGCGCGGCCCGCTCGGTCCGGAACCCGCCGCGCACCAGCAGCAGCGCGCCCACCGCGACCAGCCACAGCGCCGCCGGGGCGGTGAACGCCGCAGCCGTGCCCACCGCCACCAGCAGGCCGCCCAGGGGAGGTCCGAGGAACTGGTTGGCGGTCAGCTCGGCGGCGTGCAGCCGCCCGTTGGCCCGGGGGAGCCGGTCGCGGCCGACCAGCTGCGGCAGGATCGACTGGGCCGAGGTGTCGTAGAGGGTCTCGGTGACCCCGACGCACAGCGCCACCGCGTAGAGCAGCCAGACCGACCCCAGGTCCAGGGCCAGGGACAGCGCCAGGACACCGAGCAGCAGCGCCCGGGCGAGGTTGGCGCCGAGCATCGTCCGGCGCCGGTCGAGCCGGTCGGCCAGGGCGCCCGCCGGGAGCGCGAAGAACAGCCACGGAAGGGTCAGCGCGAACGTCACCCCGGCGATGAGGGCGGGGGAGTCGGTGAAGCGCAGCGCCACCAGCGGCAGCGCCGTCTTCAGGACGCCGTCGGCGAGGTTGGACAGCGCCGAGGAGGTCCACAGGTTCCAGAAGGCGGCGCCCAGCGCGGGACGCGGTGTCGGCGGGGGAGCGGCGTGCAGGGGGGTGTCGTCCGTCATGTGATCGAGAATGACAGATCGATTGGTAAAGCTCAATCGATTCCCCGAAGTTCAACCGAAGCTCGGCCGTTGTTACTCTCAGGTCATGGCAGAACCGGAACAGAGCGGGGCCGCGCCCCGCCCGCGCGCGCGACGACCGGCCACGGTCCAGGAGGCCAAGGCCCTGGCCCACCCGCTGCGGGTGCGCATCCTGCGGCTCTGCCTGACCCGGGAGCTCACCAACAAGGAGCTGGCCGACCGCCTCAAGGTGAACCCGGGCACGGTCCTCTACCACGTCCGCCAGCTCGTGGACGCGGGCCTGCTGCTGCCCGCGTCCGTGCGCACCGGAAGCAGCGGCGCGCTGGAGAAGCCCTACCGCGCCACCGGGGAGACCTGGTGGCTGGACGGGCCCCTTCTGGACTCCGACACCGGTTCCGCCGTCGCGCCGGTGGAGGCCTTCCAACAGGAGCTGAGCGAGGCCGGACCGGAGTCGGTGCGCACCTACTCGCGCTTCGTGCTGCACCTGTCCGACGAGGAGGTGGCGGAGCTGGACCGCCGCGTCCTCGCCGTCCTGGACGAGTACGTGGCCACCGACGGCCAGCGCTCGGACCGGCCCGTCTACGCCGGGGCGTTTCTGCTGCACCGTCCCGCCGACTGACCGGTGCCCGTCAGGCCACCGAGGCCGCTCCCGGGTCCGCCCGGTTCCGGGCCACCGCGCCCCGGACTCCTCCGGCCGGGCCGCTGTGTCAGCGCCGGTGGATCCGCCGCCCGCTCAGCCTTCCGGGCGTGATCCTGAGGACCTGGTCGCGCTCCCCCTCGGCCCAGGGGCGGGGCAGGCGGCCCTGCGGCAGGCGCGCCAGCTCGGCGGCGTCGCGGATCCACGCGCACCGCCCGCTGGCCAGTACGCTCCACCCCTCGCGGCGCTCCTCGTCGAGGCTGTCCACCTGGAAGGCGGCGTACCCGCGCGCGTGGCGCATGATGGCCCCGGCCAGCGTGGAGCGGAACACGACGCCCCCGTCGACCATCGTGTAGTTCACCGGCAGGACCGTGGGCGCCGCGTCCCCCTCGATCGTGAAGGCCACGCGCCCGATGTCGCGCGTGTCCAGCAGGTTGAAGCAGGTCTGGCGCTCCAGGACGGTGAAGCTGGCCCCGTCGTCGCCCTCGATGATGTCGGCGCCCTCCAGCAGCTCCTGCTCGTCGGCGAGGCGGTCGGTCCCCGCGTACTCGTCGGACGCCCCCCGCTGTTCCGGCGGTGCGACCGGCCCCGTGACCGACACCGGCGGCGGCTTCATCCGGTCGGTGTCCTCTGATCCAGCCATGGCAAGCTCCCCCGAGAAGAGTGCCCCCGTGTCCTTCCTCCGCCGTTCTCGCAGGTGGCGGGCCCGGGGACGCGGCCCACGCGTCGTCGGCGAAGGTCCCCGCTCCCCGACTACCCCCGGGGGCGACCGGCGCAAACGGCCGGGAGAGCCCTCTCAGGCCGGAGGGGAACGGGCCCGGGTCCGTTTCCGGGCGAGGCGGAATGTTTGATTCCTTTGGGTAACGGTCAACTTACTTAGGGTGAATGCCCGGCGCCTGTCAGGAGGCCCAGCTTGCCCGCTCGACACACCGCCGCCCAACCCCGGCGACCCCGGATCCTGGACGTCACCCTGCGCGACGGCGGCTACCTGAACGCCTGGCGCTTCACCGACGCCACCGTGCGTGAGCACACCAAGGTCCTTGGCGAGGTAGGCGTGCCCTACGTGGAGGTCGGCTACATCAGCGACGATCCCGGGCGCGAACCCACGCTCCAGTGCACGCCCGACCTGCTGCGCCAGGTCGGCGAGGACGCCGGACGGGCCCGCGTCGTCGCCATGCTCGGTGTGAACGGCAGGAGCCCGGAGGAGGTCGACGCCCTGCTGCGGCCCCGCGCCGAGGTCCTCGACGTGGTCCGCCTGACCTGCCCCGTGGAGCGGCTGGACCACGTGCTCGCCGCGGCGGAGGCCGCGCGCGCCACCGGCGTCACCTGCTCGCTCAACCTCATCAGCGTCACCGCCTACGAACCCGGGGAACTGGCCGCCGCGGCCGAGCGCGTCGCCCGGGCGGGCGTCGCCGACTGGCTCTACCTGGCCGACTCGCGGGGCGCGCTGCTGCCCGAGCACGCCGCCGAGCTCTTCGCCGGGGTGCGGGCCGCCTGGCCCGGCCTGGCGGGCTTCCACGGCCACGACAACCTCGGCCACGCGGTCGCCAACTCCCGGATCGCGCTGGAGGCGGGTTTCGACCTCGTGGACGGCTCCCTCAACGGGTACGGCCTGGGCGGCGGCAACACCGACCTGGCCGAGGCCCTGGCCCTGGCCGGGGAGGTCGACCGTCCCCGGCTGGCCTCCCTGGCCGAGCGCGTGGCGGCGGAGATGCCCCCGCCGCCGCCCTTCCAGCACCTGTATCCCCTGACCGGCTGGCGCAACCTGGAGCAGGAGTGGGCCCCCGACGTCTGGGAGGCCCACGGCGAGAACGCCGGGGAGTTCCTGCGCGGCCTGGCCTGGAAGCGCTACAAGGGAGTCGAGGAGGTCTTGGGCGACGCGTCGGCTCCTCGGCCCTGAACGCCCGGTCGGCGTGCCCGCGGACCCGCTCGGCGAGGCCCGTGCCGGGCGCGTCGGAGACACCGACCAGGCCCCGACCGCGGTCGGCGGCGGCGCCGCTCAAGTCCGCGCCGCGGCCGCGCACAACACCCCACCACCCCCGGGAGGAACGGTTTGACCCAGCCCGTCCGCTGCCTCGTGCTCAACGACCGGCACCCCCTTCCCACCGACACCCTGGACCACCTGTCCGACGCGCTGGAGGCGCACTGGGTCCAGACCGCCGACGGTGACCTGGATCCGGCCGAGGAGTTCCGGCGCCACCCGGACACCCGGGTCCTGGTCACCACCTACACGGACCTGGGCGCGGAGAACCTGCGCCTGCTGCCCGAGCTGCGACTGGTCGTGGCCACCACCACGGCCGTGGAGTACGTGGACCTGGAGCACTGCCGCGAGCGCGGCGTGGCCGTGTGCAACACCGCCGGGTACACCGGCGCCGCCGTGGCCGAGCACGCCGTCGCGCTGATGATGGCCGTGGCCAAGAGCGTCGTGCCGGTCCACGCACGCGTCCGCTCGGGCGACCTGCTGTGCGCGGGGGAGCAGGCCATGGAGCTCTCGGGCGGGACCGCGGGGATCGTCGGCATGGGCGGCATCGGCGCGGGGGTGGCGCGCATGGTGCGCGGCCTGGGCATGGAGGTCGTCCACACCAACCGCAGTCCGCGCCGGGCCGAGGGCTCCGTCCAGGTGGAGCTGGACGAACTCCTGTCGGCGTCCGACGCGGTCTTCCTCACCCTGCCGCTCGACACCGCGACCCACGGCTTCCTGGGCGCGGCGGAACTCGCCCTGATGAAGCCCTCGGCGGTCCTGGTGAGCATCTCGCCCAACGAGGTCGTCGACTCAGGGGCGCTGACGGAGGCGCTGCGCGCGGGGCGCCCGCGCGGCGCGGGACTGGACCTGGTCGGCGAGCGCAACCCCTACCCGCCGCTGGACAACCTGGTGCTCAGCTCCCGGTTCGCCGCCAACACCCGCGAGTGCCAGGAGCGGCGCCGGCAGGTGTGGGCGGCCACGGTGGCGGCCTTCGTCGAGGGCCGCGAGCTGCCGCACCGGATCGTGTGAGGAGGGGCGGGCCGGGCGGCCTGTGCTCGCCCGGCCCGCCCCCGACGGACCGCGTCCTACCGGCCGGTCACCCGCACCGGGGTCGCGTCCAGGGAGTCGTCGCGCGTCTCACGGCTGATCAGCAGCGCCACCAGGGTGATCGCGCCGACCAGGACCAGGTAGCCGCCGACCCAGTTCAGTCCCAGGGTGCCCGCCAGCCAGGTCGCGATGTAGGGGGCGAACGAGGCGCCCAGCAGTCCCGCGAGGTTGTAGGCCACCGAGGCGCCGGTGTAGCGCACCTTGGTCGGGAACAGTTCCGGCAGCACGGCGGCCATCGGGCCGAAGGTCAGGCCCATCAGGCTCAGCCCCACGATGAGGAAGGCCAGCACGCCGACCGTGCCGCCGCCGCCCATCAGCGGGCCCATGGCGAAGCCGAAGACGATGATCGCGACGGTGACCCAGACCAGGACCGGCTTGCGGCCGAACCGGTCGGCGAGCAGGCCCGAGACGGGGGTGAACACCCCGAAGAACACCACGCCCACCATCAGGAACACCAGGAACTGCGACCGGTCGTAGCCCAGGCCCGCCACCGGGTCGGTGCCAAATCCCAGCGAGAACACGGTCATCAGGTAGAACAGCACGTAGGTGGCGAGCATGATCAGCGTGCCCAGCACCACGGCGGGCCAGTTGGTGCGGAACACCTCCACCATCGGCGCCTTGACCCGCTCGCCCGAGGCGACGATCTTCGCGAAGGCCGGGGTCTCGTGCAGCGTCAGGCGGACCCACAGGCCGATCACGATCAGCAGGGTCGAGAGCAGGAACGGCACGCGCCAGCCCCACGCCAGGAAGGTCGCGTCGCTCATGAACTGGCTCAGGATCAGGAACACGCCGTTGGCGAGGAAGAACCCGATCGGCGCGCCCAGCTGCGGGAACGAGCCGTAGAAGCCGCGCCTTCCGGGAGGGGCGTTCTCGGTGGCCAGCAGGGCAGCCCCGCCCCACTCCCCGCCCAGTCCCAGGCCCTGGCCGAAGCGGCACACCGCCAGCAGCAGCGGGGCCAGGACGCCCACCTGCGCGTAGGTGGGCAGCAGGCCGATGCCGACGGTGGCGATGCCCATGGTCAGCAGCGACGCCACCAGGGTGGCCTTACGCCCGATGCGGTCGCCGAAGTGGCCGAACACCCAGGAGCCGATGGGGCGGGCGACGAAGGCGATGGCGAAGGTGGCCAGCGACTGGAGCCGCGCCGCCAGCATGTCGCCCTCGGGGAAGAACAGCGCGGGGAAGACCAGGACCGCGGCCGTCGCGTAGATGTAGAAGTCGTAGAACTCGATGGACGTCCCCACGAGGCTGGCCGTGAGGACCTTCCTCTTGGGATTGGCCGGTGGTTCGGCCTCTTCTGGTGCGCGTGGGGCGACGTCCGTCATGGGACTTCTTTCCAGGTCAGTGGGTGCGGATGGCTGGATGCTAGCTTCGCTCGCCACTGCATGAAACATTTGTCTCACTATGTGGACGCATGTTCCCTCTGTGTCCGTCTGGGGTTTTCCGGGGGACCGGGTTCCCGGACCCCGCGTGCTCGCGGACCGCCGGAGGCCGGACCCCCGCGCCCACGGGCTCAGCCGTAGGCGGGGTCACCGGGGGCGGAGACGTCCACCTCCGCCTCGCCGCTGAAGTCCACGAAGGTCAGGGTGTGCTCGAAGTCGCCGCTGGTGTGCTCCAGCAGCGCCGGATACCCGTCCTCGCCGATCCACAGGGTGAAGGGGGCCGCCTGGTACTCGGCCAGCTCCAGGGTGGTCGAACCCGACACGAACTCGGCCTCGGTCGAGGTGAAGGTGCCGCCGTAGCGCTGGGCGACCACGGTGCCGGTGGCCTCCTCGGTCGCGGCTCCGCCGTCGGGGCCGGAGGGAGGGTGCTGGCACCCAGCGGCGACCAGGGCGAGCGCGGTGACCGCCGCGGCGACGGGGGTGTGTCCGTACCGCTGCGGGAGCGCGGAGTCGCTCACAGCCACCGGTACACCCCCGTGGACGCCGATCCGCCAGAAAATGTTCTCCGTGCCCTGGGGGCGGGGGTTCGCGGTGCGGGCCGCGGGTGCGCGGAACGGCGCCCGGGGCGGACCTCAGTCCTCGGCGAGAGGCCCGGGTCGCACCACCCGCGTGCAGTTGTCCCGGAAGCGTTTGACCAGCTCCCCGTTGGGGCGGTCGCTGCGCGCCACCCACTCCCGTGCGGCCTCCTCGGTCGCCCCGCCCGCGACCTGGCGCCGGTGCAGCCTGCGCTCGCGCAGGTCGTCGTCGGCCTCCACGTACCACAGCTGCGCGAACAGCCCGCGCAGCCCGGCCCAGGGCTCCTCGTCGCCCGCCAGGTAGTTGCCCTCGGTCACCACCAGCCGGGTGTGCGGCTCGATCACGTGCCGCGCGGCGACGGGCTCGTGCAGCACGCGGTCGTAGTCGGGCACGTAGACGGGGTGGTCGGTCTCGGCGAGCAGCCGGCGGACCAGGGCCGCGTACCCGTGCGCGTCGAAGGTGTCCGGCGCGCCCTTGCGGTCGCGCCGCCCCAGCCGGTCGAGCTGGGCGTTGGACAGGTGGAAGCCGTCCATGGGCAGGTACCCGGCCGTGCCCGGGCCCAGTGCGCCGTTGACCCCGGCCACCAGGTGGCGGGCGAGCGTGGACTTCCCGGCGGCGGGGGCGCCGACCAGGCCGAGCACGGAGCGGCGGGGCCCGCCGGTGTCGGCGGCTAGGGCGAGGGCGTCGGCGACGAGCGGTTCGGACATGAGACGAGCCTACGCACCCCGGGGCGCCTCGTGCGCTGGGCGGCGCCCGGGTCCGCCTCGTCGGCCGGGTCGGCAGCCGTTCGTCCGGTCCACGCGCCCGAGTCCGTGCGGGGCGGCCCTCCGTCGGGCCCGCCGGGGAGGTGGCCCCCGGCGGGCGCGGAGGTCCCGGCTAGGGGACGTGGCCCACGTGGGCCAGCGCCTGGCGCACCAGCACGTCCTGGCCGCCCGTCATCTCCTCGCGCAGGTGCGCCCCGACCGCCTCCTCCGGGGTGAACCACACCAGGTCCAGGGCGTCCTGGCGGGGCTGGCAGTCACCCGAGACCGGGACGATGTAGGCCATCGCCACCGCGTGCTGGCGGGCGTCGTGGAACGGGGTGGTCCCCGGCGTGGGGAAGTACTCGGCCACCGTGAACGGCTGCGGCGAGACGGGGACGCGCGGCAGTGCCACCGGGCCCAGGTCCTTCTCCAGGTGGCGCAGGAGGGCGTCGCGGATCCGCTCGTGGTAGAGCACGCGGCCCGAGACCACCGAGCGGTGGAAGCTGCCGTCGGGCGTGGCCCGCATGAGCAGGCCGACATGGGTCACCTGGCCCACCTCGTCCACCCGTACGGGGACCGCCTGGACGTAGAGGACGGGCATGCGGCCGCGGATGCTCTCCAGCTCCTCGGGGGAGAACCAGCCGGGCTGGGTGTCGGCGGTTTCGGTCATCGGGTGCGCGGCGGAGCGTTCCGGCCGTCGGCCGGGGCCCGCCGCTCCCTCCCTTCTCGTGGGCTGTCCCTGGGGTCGGCCCCGGGCCCGGCCCGTGGGCGCGGGCACGCGGGGATGCCACCTGTACCGCTTCTACCGCACTCGGGCGCGGAAGGCCACGCGCGGGGGCGTGCCCGGAGTGTCCGAGAGGAGAAGTGAGGGGTCGAAGCCGCGGCTGCGCGCAGTGCGTCCCGTCGCCCGCCGGACGGGGTGACACGGGACTGTCCCTACAGCCACATCGGCGAGATTTCGCGGGTTTTTCTCACGGAAAGCCCCCCACGGCCTCTCTGGAGAGGTTACGATCTCGTACGCGGTTGCGTAGTGGAAAGGTTACGTCCGGTGAGAGGTGGCCCGAGTGGCGAGGAATGCCCGGTTCTCTGCCCAGGAGCGTTTCCCCTGTACGGGTGTGACGGTGGTGCCCGTCCACGGCGAGGTTGACCTCGCCACCGCCGACCGCATGCGCGATCGGCTGCTCCAGGCCGCGCACGCCTCGCGGTGCGACTGCCTGGTGGTGGACATGTCCGGGCTCGACTTCTTCGACGCGAGCGGCGT
The DNA here is from genome assembly GCF_965343085.1 of Nocardiopsis synnemataformans. Classification (NCBI taxonomy): domain Bacteria; kingdom Bacillati; phylum Actinomycetota; class Actinomycetes; order Streptosporangiales; family Nocardiopsidaceae; genus Nocardiopsis; species Nocardiopsis synnemataformans. Next base: position 11,338 of record NZ_CBDRFA010000124.1, read on the forward strand.
CAGCGCCCTCGTGGCGGTCTACAAGAGCCTCACCCGCGAGGGGCGGCACGTGGTCCTGGCCGAGCCCGCGCCCATCGCCGCGCGCGTGCTGGAGGCGCTGGGCATGGGGCGCGTGTTCGAGATCTACCCCCTCCTGGAGATGGCGCTCACGCACACCAGCGGCCTGCGGGTCGACGGCGACCCGATCCGCAACACGGTGCCCGAACTCCCGTGACCGGGTCCCGGTTCCCGCCCCGCGCAGGGGAGGCGAACCGGGACCGCGGCTCGCGGACCCGCCCGGGATCAGGGGCGGGGCGGCCCGCCGTCGGTGCCCCGCCCGCCGTCGTCCTCCTGTCCGCCGCGCACCAGGAAGGGCGCCAGCAGCTCGGGGACGGCCTCGTCCGCCCAGGCCAGGCCCTGGCCCAGCCCCACGTCCCGGGCCGCGTACATCCCCTGGCCCGCCGCGGTCGTGGCGGCCACGTCGGCCAGGCCCAGCCTGCGCTGGAACGGCGAGCGGTTGATCCGCCAGCCGATCACCGCCGACCGCTCCAGGGTCACCGTGTCGCGCACCGCCATCCCCTTGCGCACCACCAGGTAGCGCGGGTGCAGCCCGTGGCCCAGGCCCCGGTAGGAGCCCACCGCGTACCAGAACGCCGCCGCCGCGATCGCCACCGCCAGCACCGCCCACGCCCAGCTCGGCGTGACCTCCACCGTGCTCGTGGCCAGCGGCACGGGGATGATCTCCCGCTCCACCTCGTGCACCATGTCCCACCAGGCCTCGGCGATCAGCGTGTGCAGCCAGGCCAGCGCCCCGGAGAGCACCGCGCCCAGCACGGTGACCACCGCGGCCCGCGTGAAGCGGCGGCGCAGCGCGGTCCGGGGGTGCTCGGCCAGCGTGACGTCCAGGGGCGAGTCCGGCGTGCGCATCAGGTCGGCGGCCAGCCTCCGGGCCCGCTCCCGGGGCATGGACGGGGACAGGCGGCTCTTGGCGCTGGTCTTCTGGTCGTCCGCCGCGGCCAGCCCGGTGGCCACCGCGCGCACGTCCGCCCCGCCCGACAGCCGCAGCACGTACGGCTCGTGCAGCGTGACCCCGTTGAGGCGTCGCCCCTCCACCGACAGCGACACGCTGGTCAGCAGGCCCCGGCGCAGCCGTACGGTTCCGTCGGCCTCGCGGGTGAGGCGGTAGTTCCACCAGGTCTCCACGGCCACGGCGGTCAGGACCACCACACCGGACACCAGCAGTCCCAGCAGTGTCAGGGGAACCACGACCAGGATCTGACCCATCACGAACGAGGACATCTCCTCCACGCTGGGCAGGTTGGCCTGCTCGGAGACCCAGTCCCACCCCACACCGCCGGTCTGGGCGTTCAGGCCCAGCAGACCGGCGATGGCGCCCAGGCCCACGCCCAGGGTGGCGGTGGTCGCGGGGGCGTAGGCGAACCAGCGGCGGTCGAGGCGGGCCAGTTCGGTCTCGCCGTCCTCGCCCGCGCCGTCCTCGGCGGCCTCCCCGGTGCCGGTCGCGGCGCCCTCGGCGGGCGCTCCCCGGCGCAGCAGGTCGCGGCGCAGCCACTCGCCCTGCTGCGCGGTGACGTAGAGCAGCTGGAGCTGGTCGGCCCCGGCTCCGACCTTCTCGCCGGTGCCGACCGTGACCGAGCACAGTCCGAAGATCCGCACGTAGATCGGCGCAGCCACGTCGACGCTGCGCACGCGCTCGCGCGGGATGGACCGGTAGGACTTGGCGATGATGCCCGAGCGCATCTCCATGCGCTCGCCGGTGACCCGGTAGCGGGTCGCGCGCAGGCGCAGCAGGTCGAGGTAGGTCATGAGCGCGATGAACGCCAGCGCGGCGGGGATCGGGAGCAGGGCCCACAGGGGTTGCCCGGCCACCACGAGCACGACGGTGCCCACGATCGCGCTCGGGACGAGGAACAGCCCGACGACGACGGCGCTCGCCCACACGCTGAGCGGGTGCAACCGCTGCCAGTCGGTGGCGGGGGAGGGGTCCCCCGCCGGGACGGTCTCACCGGCGGGGGCGGTGGGCGCGGTCTCCTCGAAGGGAACGGGCGGGTCGCTCTGTCCGGACGTCGCGGGGAACTCCTCGGGGTCGGGGCGGTGTCCGTCGCTCATGTCGCGTCTCCCGGGGTCGCCTGGGTGGTGTCGGTGAGCTGGTCGGCCACCCGCGTGGCCAGCTCGTGGTCCAGTCCGGCGATCTCGATCGGGCCCGCCGCCGACGCGGTGGTCACGGTGACGCTGGAGAGCCCGAACACCCGCTGGAGGGGGCCGCGCGCGGTGTCCACGGTCTGGATGCGCGACATCGGGGCCACGCGCCACTCCTGCCAAAGCCAGCCGCTGGAGGTGTAGACGGCCGTGTCGGTGACCTCCCAGCGGTGGACGCGGTAGCGCCACCGCGGCATGACCACGGTGACCAGCAGTCCGATCCCGCCGATCACGGCGGCGGCGGCCAGGAACCAGGCGCGCGGCGGTTCCCAGATGATCGCGGGCACCACGGGGATGACGGTGAGGACGACCGTCACGGTCAGGGACCGGGTCGTCCACCACCGGACGGCGCGCGCGTCCACGCGGTGGCGGGGCGGGCGCAGGCGGGGGGTGTCGGCGCTCATCGCGTCCACGTCTCCTTCGGTTCGGGGCCCTCGCGGGCCGGGTGTCTTTTAAAAGTGATATCACAATGCTATGCTCGCGTCATCACCCAGAAGAGAACGGAACCTCAGATGACCGCTCCCGGCCAGGCCCCCACCCCGGCGCCCCAGTACAGAGAACACCCCGCCGCCAGCGTCAACGGCATGGCGATGGCGCTGGTCAGCGTCCTGCTCTTCCTCGTCGGCGTCGGCGTCGCCCTCTCGCCCATCGCCGGACTGCCCGTGCCCCTGGTGGCCGTCGGCGTGGTCCTCGCCGTGGTCGGCTTCCTGCTCTTCATCGGACTGGAGATGGTCGCGCCCAACGAGGCCAAGGTCGTCCAGCTCTTCGGCCGCTACGTCGGCAGCGTCCGCACCGACGGCCTGCGCTGGGTCAACCCCTTCACCGTCCGCAAGGGCGTCTCCACCCGCATCCGCAACCACGAGACCTCCGTGATGAAGGTCAACGACGCCTCCGGCAGCCCCATCGAGATCGCCGCCGTCATCGTCTGGCAGGTGGAGGACACCGCCCGCGCCTCCTTCGAGGTGGACGACTTCGTCGAGTTCGTCTCCATCCAGACCGAGGCCGCCGTGCGCCACATCGCGGGCAACTACCCCTACGACTCCTACGACACCGACACCAGCCGCTCCCTGCGCGGCAGCGCCGACCTCATCACTGAGGAGCTGTCCAGGGAGGTCGGCGAGCGGGTCGAGGCGGCGGGCGTGCGGATCGTGGAGTCGCGCTTCACCCACCTGGCCTACGCCTCCGAGGTCGCCCAGGCCATGCTCCAACGCCAGCAGGCCAGCGCGCTGATCGCCGCCCGCCAGGAGATCGTCGAGGGGGCCGTGGGCATGGTCGACCGCGCGCTGGTCCGCCTGTCCGAGGAGGGCGTGGTGGAACTGGACGAGGAGCGCAAGGCCGCCATGGTCAGCAACCTGCTCGTGGTGCTGTGCTCCGACCGTCCCGCCAGCCCCGTCGTCAACGCCGGAACCCTGTACCAGTGACCGCGTGAGGTGGCAGTGCCCGAGCGCAAGAAGGTGCTGCTGCGGCTCGACCCGGCCGTCCACGACGCGCTCGCGCGGTGGGCCGGGCAGGAGCTGCGCAGCACCAACGCCCAGATCGAGTTCCTGCTGCGCCGCGCGCTGGACGACGCGGGGCGGATGCCCAAGGAGGCGGGGGCCATCCCCCGCCGCGGCCGACCCCGCAGAGCCGAGCCGGAGCGGCAGGAGCCGGAGGACGACGGTCCGGGGGAGTGACGGCGACAGAGACGGAGCCGGGCGTCCGAGGGGGTGCCCGGCTCCTTCCGTCGTGTGGGTCTACTCGGCGGCCCTCGCCTCCGGGCCGCTGATGTGCCTGCGCCAGTCACCGTCGAGGGAGACCAACCAGTGCGGCACGACGCGGATGGGGAAGGGCAGGTCCGTGTCCAGGACCTCCTCTCCGAAGGTGGAGGCGACCTCCACGTACTCGTCCTTCCTCAACCGCAGCTCGATGATGCTCGGCTCCTCGGGGTCCGGCGTGATGACCCAGTACGAGGGAATGCCGAACTCGGCGTATTCATGGCGCTTGATGTGGTGATCCCGGAAGACGCTCTCGGGAGAGACGACCTCGACCGCCAACAGCGGTGGCTCGGTCGTGTACGGCATCTGGAAGTCCTTGTTCCGGATCACCGCCACGTCGGGAATCCGGTGGTGGGTTCGCTCCGGGTTGAGGTTGATCCCCGGCCCGTCCATCACCAGCATTCCCACGGGCGCGGTGTTGCTCAGATGGGTGGTCAGACGCCCGGAGACGAGCGTGTGGAAACTGGCCGGTGCAGGCGACACGTCAAGCCGTCCGTCGACCAGCTCGTAGCGCCGTCCGTCGTCCGGCGTGTGTTGCAGATCCTCCACGGTGAGCGGGCCCGGTCCGAGTTCCGTCTTGCCGGTAGTCATGACACTCATAATGCCTCCTCGTGTGCATGAGGACCAGCTTGGCGAGCCAGGAGGTGCCAAGGGGCGGGAACGCCAAAATCCGTGAATAAGCAGCCT
>NZ_CBDRFA010000125.1:0-14070 GCF_965343085.1 Nocardiopsis synnemataformans
TTTCACCACCCCGCTCGGGGAGGGCGAGGACCGGTCCCGGTCTCAGCGTGAGCATGACGCGCTCATCGCGGCGCTGCGGTATGCCACCACCCACACCGGGTGTACCCAGGCTCCGGCTCCGCTGGCGCAGATCCGCATCCTGGTGCCGGTGCACACCTACCTGGACGCTCGCGGCCAGGAGGTTCCGGCGTTGGACGAGCGCGGCCGGGTGATCCCGGCCGGGGTGGTGCACGAGCTCTCCGCAGATGCGGAGGTGGTGCGGATGCTCACCGCCCCGCCGACGGGGCGGGTGCTGGACGTGGCCCCCAGCCGCCGGTTGGCCTCAGCCCGCCAACGCACGGCAGCTTTCCATGGGCATGCCACGTGTGCGCATCCGGGCGGGTGTGAGGTGCCGGTGGCCTGGTGCCAGGCCGATCACGTCACCTCGTTCTCGCGGGGTGGGCGCACGGTGGTGGCGAACCTGCAACCGTTGTGCGGCCCGCACAACCGGGCCAAGTACCAACGCGAACTCCGCGCACACCAGCAACACCACCGGTCCCGCAACGGCCACCAAACCCACCCGCTCCGCCAAGGCAGCCCAGGGCGAGGACACCCACCCGAGGGGGAGCCGGATCCACCGCCCCGGGAATGACACCCCGGTCAGGCCGGGCCCTGGCATGCCCGTGCCCGGCAAACAGCCCGGGCCCCGCGCCCACCGTCGTCGCTGCCACCGTCGCTCCCCCCCACCACGGGGTCGGTACCGCTGCCCGAGGCCCGCCAGTCTCGCTGCCTTTGGTGCCAACGCAGCAGAGGCCCACCGCCCCCGAACGCCCACCGTTGACCGCCCTCCCGCACCACTACGCGGCAGCTGACGCCGCTACCTCGGCCACCACCCGCAGCCAAAGCGTTGAGCGGCGTCCCAAACCCACCGCCGCCTTCGCTGCCATCGCAGCAGAGACCAGCCATCTCCCGACCCCGGGCGTTGGCCGCGACTCGGACCACTACGCGGCAGCTGCCGACGCAGGAGCGAGCAACCACCCCCGAACCCCCGCCGTTGAACGCCCTCCGGTAGTCCTTCCGCCGTTGCTGTGACCCTGGACTGCCCACACCACCGATCACCTTGGTCATGTTCGCTTGAGCGTGTCCCCTGAGCAGAGGCGGGCCGACCGGCAGGGAGCTACAAGGAGCTACGGGGCACTACAGGGCACTACAAGGAGCTACAAGGAGCTACGGGGCACTACAAGGAGCTACGGGGTACTACAGGTTGCGCGGCACCTCGTTGCCCACCGCGAGAATGCCCTCGCGCATACGTGTGCGCCACAGCAGTAGGCCCCCGATGACGAAGAACACGATCAGGGACAGGATCGCCACCCGGTAGCCGCCGGTGAGCGAGACGGCCACGGTCACGGTCAGCGACCCCAGGAAGCTCGACCCCTTGTCCGAGATCTGGTACAGGCTGAAGTACTCCGCCTCGCGACCTCGGGGGATGAGCTGGGAGTACAGCGACCGGGCCAGTGACTGGGTGCCGCCCAGCACCAGGCCGATGCCCACGCCCATGGCCACGAACAGCGGCACGTTCCCGACCGGGAGGAAGTAGGCCGCCGCCACGAGCGAGCTCCACACCGCGAGCGTGGCCAGCACGGTGTTCTTCGTCCCCAGGACCCGAGCGACCCGGCCGGTCAGGAAGGCGCCCCCGAAGGCCACGAACTGGATGATGAGGATGGTGACGATCAGAACGTTCTGGTCCAGCCCCAGGTCCTGGGTGGCGAAGGGCGCCGCGTAACGGATGGCCGCCTGCACGCCGTCGTTGAACAGGATGAACGCCAAGAGGAACAGGATCGTGTTCGGGTACCTGCGCATGTCCTTGAGCGTGTGCCCGAACTGGCGCAGCGACCGCCCCACCTTCGGACGGCCCTCGCCGCGCGCAGCCAGGGCGCCGTAGCGGTTGCGCAGCGGCCGGAGCGCCAGGACGGTGAACCCCGCCCACCACAGGCCGCAGGAGGCGAAGGCGATGCGCGCTGCGTCGTCCGTGCCCAGGCCCAGGGACGGCGCGCCGACCACCAGGCCCAGGTGGACGGCCAGGAGCAGGGCCCCGCCCAGGTAGCCGATGCCCCAGCCGGTGACCGACACCCGGTCGCGTTCGTCGGCCGTGGCCACCTCGGGCAGGAACGCGTTGTAGACCACGCCCGCCAGCCCGTACAGCAGGTTGGCCAGCACGAACAGCACCGAGGCCACCAGGTAGCCGTCGGTGGCGAAGTACAGCCCCACCGTGCACGCCGACCCGCTGGCGGCCAGCCAGAGCAGCCACCGCTTCTTGTGCCGGGAGTGGTCGACCATCGACCCCACGACCGGCAGGCACAGGATCTGGAGCAGGATCGCCACCGTGGTCAGCGCCGGGTAGAGCGCGTTGGGGTGCAGCGAGAGGAAGTCCAGCCCCAGCGGGCTGACGGACAGCGTGGGGTCCAGGCATGAGGCGGCGTCCGGGGCGCCGGCCGACACGCACGCCAGGTCGCTCAGGTACGGGCCGATGAGCACGGTCACCACCGAGGTGGTGAACACCGAGTTGGCCCAGTCGTAGAGGTACCAGCCGCGCTGCTCGCGCCTGCGCTGCCCGGGGTCGGCCGAGGGGGCGCCGGTGGCGTCCGTCTCCGGTGGTGTGGTGGCCATGGGGCTATCCGTTCCGCTGGGGGACGTCGGTGGAGGGGGCGCGGCCGGACCACTGGCCCCGCCGCACGAGGAGTTCCCTGAGGGCACTCGTGTTGTCGGTGACGATGCCGTCCACCCCCGCGTCGAGCAGGCGCTCCATCGTCCCGGGCTCGTTGATGGTCCACACGTGCACCTGCATGCCCATGCGGTGCGCGGTGGCGATCAGGTCCCGGCTGAGCAGGGGGAAGGTGCCGTGGCGCAGCGGGATCTGCGCGCACACCGGAACCCGGCTGGCCAGGGAGCGCAGCAGCGGCGACACGCAGGAGCACCGCAGCCGGACCACGTCCAGCGGGCCGCAGGAGGTGGCGACGGGCCGGTCGAACAGCCGCCGCGCCCGGTCCAGGCGGCGCTGGTCGAAGGAGCCCACGCACACCCGGTCCCAGGCGTTGGTGCGGCGCAGCGCCTCACGCAGCGGCAGGACGGCGGCGTCGGCCTTGACGTCGATGTTGAACCGCGCCTCGGGCCAGGTCCCCAGCAGGTCCTCCAGCACCGGGACCGGCTCGCGTCCGGCCACCCGGGCGCGGGCCACCTCGCGGTGGGGCAGGTCGCCGATCGCGCCGCTCATGTCGGTGGCGCGGTCCAGGGTGGGGTCGTGGAAGGCCATGAGGACGCCGTCGCTGGTGGCGTGCACGTCCGTCTCCAGGTACGTGTAGCCGAGGTCGACGGCGTACTGGAAGGCCGCGGCCGTGTTCTCCAGTTCGGTGCGGCGCACGCCCTGGTCGTCGAGGAGCCACCCGCCGCGGTGGGCGAGGGCCACGGGTACGGGGGAGGAGAGGTAGGCGGAAGTCACGCATGCAGTATGCCGGTTTCGGGCCGCTGTGCACCCTGCGCCGGAGGTCGCAAGAAAACCCCGAAACCTGGAATGCCAGCTGGCACGGGCAAGGTGGCGGCGCCTCTGTGCAGGGCGAAGGCGGAACGTCATCCTCCCGGAAGGGACCTGTTCATGTCGTACACCCCTCACCGCCACCCCTGCCCCCGGCCCCTGTGCGCGCACGGCGAGCCCGCGTACCACCGCCCGGTCCGCACCCCCGCCCGCACGCCCCTGCCCCCGCGCCACGCGCCCGTGCGCCGGTGCGGGTCCCCGCTCCTGGCGGGCCACCGCACGCCCGGCCCCGTGCACCTGCTGGCCCAGCGCATGGCGGAGGTCCTGGTGGGACGCCGCACCCCTGAGGCGCTGCGCGACCAGGTGACCGTCCCAGTCCGCGAGGAGCTGCGACGCCTGCGGGGCACGGTCTCCTGCGAGCTGGCGCCACGGCTGACGCAGGTCTACCACCAGCCCGTGGACGCCGACGGGGTGGAGGCCAACGCCGTGATCCGCTGCGACCGTCGCTCCCGGGTGTTCGCCTTCCGCGCCCGGCGTGAGGAGGACGGCCGGTGGGTGTGCACCCGGTTGGAGACCGACGGCACCGTGCGCCGCCGGGGCGGGATGCCGGTCGAGCCGACCGGGTGAGACCCGCGCGCCGGACCGCGGGCGGGCGTCCCCGTTCGCCCGCGGCCCCCACGGAGTGGGCCCGGCCGGACGAAAAGCACCTGGATTTCCGCCGAGAAGCCTGGATAAGGTCCCCCTGGGGTGTTCTCCGGACCGGAGCGCTGACCCCCGTCTTCGAACGGCGGCGCCCGACGCGGCCCGACCGTTCCCGGCACGCGGTGGCCCCGGACGACGGTCCCACCGACAAGCGAAAAGGAGGGGGCGGTCACGGCGCTCCCCGCGCCGGGACGGCCATCCGTGTATGAAACCTGCTGACATCGCCCACCTGCACAGCATCGGCGCGCCCACCCTGTCCCCCGACGGCCGCCGCGCCGTCTTCGCCGTGACCCGGCCGGACCTGGAGGAGGACGCCTACCTGGGCTCCCTGTGGTCCGTGCCCACCGACGGCTCCGCGCAGCCCGCCCGGCTCACCCGGGGCACCAGGGACAACGGCCCGGTGTTCTCCCCCGACGGGCGGTGGATCGCCTTCCTGCGCCCCGACGAGGACAAACGCCCGCAGATCCACGTCCTGCCCGCCGACGGCGGCGAGCCCTGGAAGATCACCTCCCACCCGCTGGGCGCGGGCGCTCCCCGCTGGAGCCCGGACTCCACCCGGATCGCCTACACCGCGCGCGTCCCCGAGCCCCACCGCTACGTGGACCGCGAACCGGGCAAGGAGCCGCCCCGGCGCATCACGCAGCTCAAGTACCGGCTGGACGACCTCGGTTTCGGCAACGACCGGCGCGCCCACGTGTTCGTCTCCGCGCCCCTGGACCCCTCGGGCGAGGCGGGGGAGCCGGTCAGGGTGACCCGGGGCGACTTCGACCACCGGCACGTGTCCTGGAGACCGGACGGCACCGAGCTGGTCTTCGCCGCCGCGCGCCACGCCACCCGCGACACCGACCTGGTGGAGGACCTGTGGGCGTGCGCGCCGGAGGAGGGCGCCGAGCCGCGCCGGGTCACCGCCGGGAACCTGGACGCCGCGCAGAGCGACTTCTCCGAGGACGGCGCCACCGTCTACTTCCTCGGTGACGAGCTCGGCCCCGACCTGAACGGCGACCTGAACGACTTCGTGGGCCAGACCAGCGCCCTGTGGTCGGTGCCCGCCGACGCCTCGGCGGCGCCCGTCCGGCTGACCCCCGCCCAGAACCCGCGGATGGCCGGGGGCCCCAGGGCCACCGGGCACGGCCTGCTCGGCCTGGCGGAGAACAGGGGCGCGGTGGACCTGGTCCTGGTGCCCTTCACGGGCGGCGAGCCCGAGACCGTCGTCGGCGGACCGGTGCAGGTCCAGTCCTTCGACAGCGCGGGCGGCGTCACCGTCGCGGTGGTCGCCGACGGTCGCAGCAGCGGCGAGCTGGTCCTGGTCGACGACGGGGGCACGCGGGCGCTCACGGGGTTCGCCGGTGCGCTGGACCCCCTGCCGATGACGGAGCTGACGGCCCGCACCGCCGACGGCTATCCCGTGCACGGGTGGGTCACCGTGCCCGAGGGCGAGGGCCCGCACCCGGTGGTGCTGATGATCCACGGCGGCCCCTTCGCCCAGTACGGCCACCAGCTCTTCGACGAGACGCAGGTCTACGCGGCGGCCGGGTACGCCGTGGTGATGTGCAACCCGCGCGGCTCCTCGGGCTACGGGCACGAGCACGGCCGGGCCGTCATCGGCTCGGTGGGCGCGACCACCGCCACCGACGTGCTGGCCTTCCTGGACGCGGCGCTGGAGGACGAGCGGCTGGACTCCTCGCGGGTGGGCGTCATGGGCGGCTCGCACGGCGGGTTCATGACCACCTGGATCGCCGCCCACCACGGCGAGCGGTTCCGGGCGGCGATCAGCGAGCGCGCGGTCAACGCCATCGAGAGCTTCCACGGCTCCTCCGACATCGGCTCGTTCTTCCCCGGGCCGCTGTACGGGCCGCCGCAGACCTGGGCCAAGGAGAGTCCGCTCACCTACGCCGACCGGATCGACGTCCCGTTCCTGATCGTCCACTCCGAGGAGGACTGGCGCTGCCCGGTGGAGCAGGCGCAGCGTCTGTTCGTGGCGTTGAGGCTGCGCGGCCAGGAGGCGGAGATGCTGCTCTTCCCCGCTGAGGGGCACGAGCTGTCGCGCTCGGGCCTGCCGAGCCACCGCGTCGCCCGCTTCGAGGCGATCCTGGACTGGTGGCAGCGCCACCTGTGACGCGTGCCGGGGCGGGGGCGTCCCCCGCCCCCTTCCGGTGGTTCGCGTGATACAGGCCACTTTTTCGGTGGTCATTACCCTGTTTTGGTGTGGCTTCGAGGGGGAGAACTAAGAACCGTCATGGCCGCTCGGGCGGGCTTTCCGGGGCTCTTGTTATGGAACCGCTGGTCAGAGGGTTTCCCAAGAGAAGGTAACGAAAGGGTCGCGACCGGTCCCGGTGGTGGATTAGTGTTCCCTCAGGCCGGAACGCCCCCGTTAGTCACCACCAGGGTGACGGCGTCCGGTTTCCGTCGCACTCTCGCTCACGAGCAGTCCTTTCCCAGGAGCAGAGGCCACCGCAGAACGCCGGCACACCTCCCTCGGCCCCCTCGAGCGCCGCCCGCCGGGATCCCCCTCACCGCATCCCACGCGCCCTTGCCACGGCGCGTCCTCGGGATGCCCTGCGCTGGTAGACGGGTGTGGGAGAAAGGCAGTCGGTCCCTTGACTCGCAACCCCGAGCCCGGAAGGCGCAGCAGGCGCCGTGTCGCGACGGTCGGCTGCGCCACCCTGGGCGCCGTCGTCCTGTCCTCGGGCGTCGCCTTCGCCGAGCCCACCCCTGAGGAGGCCCGCGAACGCTACGAGCAGCTCCAGGAGGAGCTCTCAACCCTGAACGAGGCCTACAACCAGGCCGAGGAGGACCACGCGGCCGCCGAGACCGAACTCGAAGAGGTCGAGGAGCAGCTCGCCAGGGCCCAGGAGGAACTGGAGACCATGTCCGACACGGTCGCCGGGATCGCCCAGACCGCCTACACCGGGTCCACGCACAGCCTCTTCACGGTCCTGTTCCGCGGCGACCCGGACGCGTCGCTACAGAACATCGCCGACTTGAACTTCCTGTCCACGGGACAGGACGCCGTCCTGGACGACTACGTCGCCCAGGTGGAGCGCGCCGAGGACCTGCGCGACCAGGCCGCCGAGTCGGAGGAGGACGCCTCCACCGCGCTCTCCGAGGCCGAGACGGCCCAGGAGGAGGGCGAGACCGCCCTGGACGAGCAGGCCGAGGTCCTGGAGAGCCTGGGCGGGCAGGATCCGACCGCCTCCGAGGCCTCCACGGGCGGCGGTGGCGAGGCCGTCGCGGCCTCCGGCGACGTCCAGGCCGTCCTGGACTTCGCCCGCGCCCAGATCGGCAAGCCCTACGTCTGGGGCGGTACCGGCCCCGACGGCTACGACTGCTCGGGCCTGGTCCAGGCCGCGTGGGCCCAGGCGGGGGTCAGTCTGCCCCGTACGACCTACGACCAGGTCAACGCCGGCACCCGGATCTCGCGCGACGAGGTCCAGCCCGGGGACCTGCTGTTCTTCTACAGCGAGTCCTCTCCCAGCCACGTGGGGATCTACTCCGGCAACGGCAACATGGTCCACGGCTCCAACCCGTCCAAGCCGCTGGAGGAGGTCTCCCTGGCCGCCTACTGGGACAGCGTCTTCACCGTCGCGGTCCGCGTCGGCTAGCGGACCGACCGGAACCGTCGCTGGTGTGACGCGAGGGTTCTGACCAACGCACCCTTCCCGGCAGCGGGTCGGGGGCGCGGGTACCGGTCGGCGGTGCGGCCCGCGTATTCTTCCGCCCATGGGACGTCTCGTGTTCAGGATCGCGGCCGGGATCGCGGTCGTCATCGCCTTCTTCTGGGTCCTGTCCGTGGTGGTCGGCCTCCTGGTCTGGCTCCTGATGGTCGCCCTGGTCGTGGGAATGGTCTACCTCGGCGTCCGGATGCTCAGGGCGCAAAGCGGCCAGGACCGCTGATCGCGCGCCTTCTGTCGGGGACGCGTCGCCGAACCTCGTGCGGCGCGTCCCCGCCGCTGTGCCCGGTCCGCTCGCGGCGGGCCCGTTTCCTGACACATGGGCGAAGGCCTCCGCGGTGGAGCCGAGTGAGGGTATGGTTACTATGTGTCACTGAATAAGCACGTAGGGTCCCATGTTGACGGAGTGTCTCACCGTGGCCGGGTGGAACGCGTCCTCACCCGCGTCTTCCGCAACGACTGGAGTGCGCTGACACCGCCCGACATCGGGCGCTGGGCCCCCGACCTGCGGGTCAGCGTCGTCATCCCGGCGCGCGGCGGGCAGCGGCGCCTCGACCTCGCCCTGGCCTCCCTGGCCGCGCAGACCTACCCCGAGGACCTGATGGAGGTCGTGGTCGTGGACGACCACTCCTCCCCGGCGCTGCGGCTGCCCGACCTGCGCCCCGCGCACTGCCGCGTCCTGCCCGTCCCCGACGGCGGCTGGGGTGCCGGGTACGCCCGCGCCTACGGCGCCCACTCCAGCACCGGCGACGTCCTGCTGTGGATGGACGCCGACATGGTGGTGTGCCGCGAGTTCGTCGAGGCCCAGGCGCGCTGGCACCACGTCCACGCCGAGGCCGTCACGCTCGGCCGGGTCCGCTTCGCCGACACCGGGCCCCAGAGCCCCACCGACGTCCTGGCCCTGGCCCGCACCGACGCCCTGCACCGGACCCTGGACACCGGCCGCCACCACGCCTGGGTCGAGCGCGTCCTCACCGGGAGTGACGGCCTGCGCGACGCCGACCACCTGGGCTTCCACGCCTACGTCGGCGCGGCGGCGGCCGTGCGCCGCAGCCTCTACGAGGCCGCCGGGGGGGTGGACCCCGATCTCGACCTGGGTCAGGACACCGAGTTCGGCTACCGCCTCTGGCAGGCGGGCGCCGTCCTGCTGCCCGAACCCGCCGCCACCGGCTGGCACGTGGGCCGCGCGGGCACCGCGCGCACCCGGCTGCCCTCCGAACGCTTCCGTACCGAGGTCCTCGCCGAGTTCATGCCGCACCCGCACGCCTACCGCGAGCGGGTGCCCGCCCACCGGCGCCGCATCCCGCTCGTGCACGCCGTGGTCGAGGTCTCCGGCGCGCCCTACGACCTGATCCGCGGCTGCGTGGATCGGCTTCTGGACAGCGCCGAGACCGACCTGGCCCTCACCCTGGTCGCCGACTGGGAGGGCGCCGAGGAGGAAGGGGCCGTACGCGGAACGCGGCGGCTGCGGGCGGTGGACGGTCAGGCCCGGCGGGACGTCGGCGGACCCCACCTGGACCTGCGGCTGGTCCAGGCCAACTACCTGCGCGAACCCCGGATCTCCTTCGCCACGTCCGCGCCCCGCACCGGTTTCCCCTCACCGTTCCTGCTCCAGGTCCCGGTCTCCTGGGGGCTGGGACAGGTGGCCCTGTCGCGGCTGCTGGCCAGCGCCGAACGCGCCCGCGCGGGACTCACCGAACTCTTCCCGGCCGCCTCGCCCACCCGCGACGCCGGGGTGCGGCTGTGGCGCACTCGCGCGCTGGCCCGGGCCCTGCGGGTGTGCGAGGAGGACGAGGACCTGGGCGACGTGGTCGCCGCGCTGCACGGCCGCTACCGGATCCACGCCGGGGAGGAGACGCTGACCGACCTGTCGCTGTACCGCTCGGTACCGCCGCCCCCGCGCACCGAACCCGAACCGGTGGAGGTGTCCGCCCCGCCACCGCAGGCCGGGGCGGGGGAGGTCGGGGCGGGGAAGGAGGGCGCCGGCGCCGCGCGGTCCGGCGGGTGGCTGCGCTCGGGATGGGAGCGGGCCCGTCAGCGGCTGCGCCGCGAGCGCGGCTGACCGCCTCCCGGGGTCCGACCGCGACCGGGCAGATGGGGGAAGACATCGACCAGGAGAGCGGGCGGACCCCGCCGGACGCCCCGCATCCCGAGGATGACCGAGGGCGACACGGCCAGTACTCAAGGTACCGGACGCCGTACGTGCAACGGGCACGCCGCCTGTGCGACGTGCCCGTGACATCCGTTCCCCGTTCGGGCGGCGCGGCCCGGGGCCGCCTCACGCGCGGCCGGTCCCGCCGGGTCACCGCCGCGCGGTTCCCGACCGCGAACCGGGCCGGACCCGGACTCGCTGCGTCACCGCGTCACCGCGTCACCGCGTCACCGCCGCGCGGGCGCGCGATCCCTCAGCTGACGGCGGAGATCGACTCCAGGAGCTGCTCGCGCAGGGTGTCGCTGACCGGGGCCGACCCGGTCTCCTCGGAGGCGGCCGACTGGCCCTCCGGGCTCACCACGTAGCGCAGGAAGGACTTGGCCCGCTCTGCCTGGGCGTCGTCGGGGTAGTCCAGGCACACGACCTCGTAGCTGACCAGGACCAGCGGGTAGCTGCCCGCCTCGGTCGTGCCGTAGTTCAGGTCCAGCGCCAGGTCGTACTCGCTGGGGTTGTCCTCGCGCTGCGGCGACTCGGCGACCACCTGGGCGGCGGCCTCGGGGGAGATCTCCACGAACTCGCCGCCGACGCCGATGTCCACCGTGGACATGCCGTGCACGTGCGACATCTCCACGTAGCCGATGGACCCCTCGGCCCGCTCGACCGTGTCGGCGATGCCGCTGTTGCCCTGCGCCGACTCGCGCGGGGTGAGCGGCCACTGCCCGCTCGGCTCGTGCGGCCAGGCGTCGGCCGCCGCGGCGCTGAGGTAGTTGGTGAAGTTCTCCGTGGTCCCCGAGTCGTCGGAGCGGTTGACCGGGGTGATCGCCATGTCCGGCAGGTCCGCGTCCGGGTTGTCCTCGGCGATCTCGGGGTCGTTCCAGCGCGTGATCTCCTGGTTGAAGATCTTGGCCAGCGTCTCCGGACGCAGGTTCAGCGAGTCCACGCCCTCCAGGTTGAACACCACCGCGATCGGGATCACGTAGGCGGGCAGGTTGACCACGTCCGAGCCGCCGCACCGCTCCCTGGCGTCGGCGTTCTCGTCCGGGTCCATCGCCGCGTCGGTCCCGGCGAAGGCCACCGCGCCGTCGATGAACTGGCTGCGCCCGCCGCCCGAACCGATCGAGTTGTAGTAGACGCGCGCGTCGTCGCAGGCCGACTGGTAACCGGCGATCCAGGTCGTCATCGCGTTCTCCTGGGCGCTGGAACCGGCTCCCGAGAGGCTGCCGGAGAAGCACTCCAGGTCCTCGGGAACCTCCGGCGCGGCGCTGTCCGGAACGGCCTGGTCGCTGCCGCAGGCGGTCACTGCCAGCAGCAGGCCGGCCAGCGCGGCCGACGCGGCCCCCCTGGAGGCCCCGCTGTGGCGGAGGACGCCGGTCTTGGTGCGCTTGTTGGACGGGAGCACGACTGCTTCTATCCCCTTCGTCGGTGTCGGTGGTCCTGGTCTGCGTTCACCGACGCGCGTCCCCGGACGGGAGCGTCGTCGCTGGTGATGGAGCACCGCCGAAGAATTTAACCATCGGCGGACCGCCACCCCCAAGGCGACCCCGTGTGGCATGGCGCTCACGCGGACCGGCGTGCATGACACGCGGACGGTACGGGCACGGGTAGATGCGTGATGAGCACGCACGACACGTCCACCGCTCCGACGTCAACCTACCGCCTCCAACTGCGCCCCGGGTTCACCCTGGAGGACGCCGCGGACCTGCTCGACTACCTGGACCGCCTGGGAACCGGGGCGGTCTACCTGTCCCCCGTACTCGCCGCCGCGCCGGGCTCCCAGCACGGCTACGACGTGGTCGACCCCACCCGGGTCTCGCCCGAACTGGGCGGGGACGCCGCCCGCGAGGCCCTGGCCGCCAAGGCGCACGAACTGGACCTGGGCGTGGTCGCCGACATCGTCCCCAACCACGTGTCCGTGGTCCGCGCCGACGCCAACCGCTGGTGGTGGGACGTCCTCGCCCACGGACGGGACTCGGTGTACGCGCGCTGCTTCGACATCGACTTCGACGCCGGGCCCCTGCTCATCCCCGTGCTGGGCGACGACGGCGACGGCGGACGGGCCGCCCTGGCCGACCTCGTCCTCGCCGACGGCTGCCTGGCCTACCACGACAAGCGCTACCCGCTCGCCCCCGGCACGTACGAGTCCGGCGACCCCGTCGACCGGGTGCACGAGCGCCAGCACTACCGGCTGGTGTCCTGGCGGCGCGGCGACAGCGAACTCACCTACCGCCGGTTCTTCGACGTCAGCGAGCTGGCCGCCGTACGGGTGGAGAACACGGGGGTCTTCGACGCCACCCACGCCGAGATCCTGCGCTGGGCCGAACTCGGCCAGCTCGACGGGCTGCGGGTCGACCACGTGGACGGGCTCACCGACCCTGGCGGCTACCTGCGCCGCCTCACCGAGCGCTTCGGCGGCTGGGTGGTCGTGGAGAAGATCCTCGCCCCCGGCGAGAGCCTGCCCCAGTCCTGGCCGGTCGCCGGGACCACCGGGTACGACGCCCTGCGCGAGGTCTGCGGGGTGTTCGTCGACCCCTCAGGTGAGGCCGACCTCACCACCCTCGCCCTCGACCAGGGGGTGGAGGTGGACGTCGCCGAGGCCGACCTGCGGGCCCGCCGCCACGCCGCCACCGAGCTGCTGCGCGCCGAGGTGCGACGGATCGCCGCCCTGCTGCCGCCCCGCCCGGACCGGGGGCGGGAGACACCCTCCCCCCAGGCGGTGCGCCGCCGCGAGGAGGCCGTCGCCGAGCTGCTGTGCGCCTTCGACGTGTACCGCTCCTACCTGCCCGAGGGGGAGCGCGACTGGGCCCGGGCGGTGGAGACCGCCGCCGGGCGCCGCCCCGACCTGGCCCACGACCTGGAGGCCGTCGACCTGCGGGTGCGCCGCGACCCCCGGGGCGAGGCCGCGCGGCGCATCCAGCAGACCAGCGGGATGGTCGTGGCCATGGGCACCGAGAACACCGCCTTCTACCGCACCACCAGGTTCGTCGCCCTCAACGAGGTGGGCGGCGACCCCGCCGACTTCGCCGTCACACCCCGGGAGTTCCACGACGGCGCGTCCCGCCGCGAGGCCGCCCGGCCGCACACCATGACCACCCTGTCCACGCACGACACCAAGCGCTCCGAGGACGTGCGCGCCCGCCTGGCCGCCCTCACGGAGGTGGCCGAACCCTTCGCCGAGGCCGTGCGCCGCTGGACCGGGCGGTGCGCCCTGCCCGAACCCGCGCTCAACCTGCTGGGCTGGCAGACCCTGGTCGGCGCCTGGCCGATCGGGGAGGAGCGCCTGGCCGACTACCTGCTCAAGGCCGCCCGGGAGGCGCGGCTGGGCACCTCCTGGACCGATCCGGACCCCGACTTCGAGGACCGCGTCCGCTCCTGGCCCGCGCGGGTGCTGGGCGACACGGCCCTGCGCGGGGAGGTGGCCTCCGTGGTGGAGTCGGTGCGCGGGGCCGGGTGGAGCAACTCCCTGGGACAGAAGGCCGTGCAGCTGCTGGGCCCGGGCGTCCCTGACCTGTACCAGGGCACCGAGCTGTGGGACCTGTCCCTGGTGGACCCCGACAACCGCAGGCCCGTGGACCACCAGGCCCGCGCGGACCTGCTGACCCGGATCGAGGACGGGTGGCGCCCGCCGGTGGACGCCACCGGCGCGGCCAAGCTCCACCTGGTCCGCACGTGCCTGCGCGCACGCCGCGATCTGCGCCCCTCGGGGTACCTGCCGCTCACCGCCTCCGGTCCGGCCCGGGACCACGCCCTGGCCTTCGCGCGGACCTCGGCCGGAGCCGACCGGCCCGACCTGGCGGTGATCGCCACCCGGTTGCCGATCGGGCTGGCCGACGCGGGGGGCTGGGCGGACACGGTCGTGGCGCTGCCCTCGGGACCGGGGGCGTGGACCGAACGGCTCACGGGCCAGGCCGTGGCGCCCGACAGCGCCGACGGGCTCGCCCTGGCGCACCTGGCCGCGGTCCTCGACCGGTACCCGGTGGCGGTCCTGACCCGGGAGTGAGGGCCGGACCGGGGAGGGGGGGGGGGTGGGGGGGTCCTCG
>NZ_CBDRFA010000126.1:0-12016 GCF_965343085.1 Nocardiopsis synnemataformans
CCTTCTTCGTTAGACTTTTTCTTCTTTCTGCGCCGCCGGGGGCTACCGAATGCTGCAGCCATGGCGTCGTTCGCCTGGGCAAGTGGGTCATCGGTGATCTCAGCCATAAGAATAAGCTTTCTAGTGACTAGTCCTCAGGATCATTCAGCTCACGGTTAGCTCGCGTGACTCGCATAGCCAGCTGGGTATTCACAGCTGCGTAGTCGGCAGCAAGCTCCTTCATTGTTCCAAGCGCTACGCCCTTAGGCGGGTCCAATACCAGCTCCGCTGGACTCTTGCCGAGTCGGCGCGCCATCACTGCAGCAGATTCGACGTAGCGCACGGCATGATCGACGACCTTGTGGCTTGCGGTGCCTAGGTCCCGCGCCAAGTCCTTTTTGAGCTGTTCTTGTACCTTGGTGGCTGAGGTGTTGGTGGCGAAGAGGACGACCCCCAAGAGACTGACAACCTCGTTGCGCTCCTGCACCTCTCCCAAACGCTCTGCCACAATGCGCAATCCCTTGCGGGAACTGGGGTCAGAGCGGGTCGGCACGATGAGTCCGTCTGACCCGTACAGAGCGTTCATCTGCAGGGTTTCGTCACCCGGTGCAACATCAAGGACGATAGCGTCGTAATCCTCCTCGCATTGTTCCAAAGCGCACACGTAAAGGTACTGCCATGGCAGGTCTTCGCCAGCGTCAGCAAGACGCTTGAGGAAGTGCAGCTCGGTCACCAGAGCACTGAGCTTCTTGCCGCCTGGCACTACAAAGAGGCCGGGGCGTGCCTCACCGGTGGGCTGGAAGGGCTTCTGGTTCAGGACTGCATCAACCTGAGCTTGACCTTCATCGTCCAGAGGGGTCTTGTTGATGCCCAGGTCCTCACAGGCATTGCCTTGAGGATCCAGCTCGATGTAGAGAACTTTCTGCCCGATCGCGGCCAAGTGAGTGGCCCAGGCAACAGCGAACGATGTCTTGCCGACTCCGCCCTTGCCGTTGATGGTGGTGATGACCTTGACGGCGAACTCACCGGCTTCGAGCTCCTCGTCGCGGCGCTCAAGCCACTCACCAAGGATGCGGTTCACGGTGCTCAGATCTGGTACTTCAACTGTCACTAGGGGCATTGGGGGCTTCCCGTCTGTTGGGCGACATGCGGAACGATCGTACCCCTAGGTGGCGCCGGACTCACCTGCGACGTGCCCGCAACGGGAAACAAGCCCCTAGTTTCAGCTCGGGTTTGCGTCAGAGTTTTTCCTCCGATCACGACCACCCCTGGACCATACACCCTGGTCAGAGGCCCACCTACCGCCTTGACGACCAGTCATTCAACCAGTCATTCAGGCAGTCATGCGGCCAGCCCCTAGCCGCGCCAGCGGGCCAAGCTTCCGATCCAACTCCAAGCAGATACCTAAACCTGAAGCCCATGAAGCTCACAGGCCATGAGCTCCAGCTAGCTCACAGCACAGCTCAGCATCGAGCGCCCCAGCAACCGGCCCCACGGACAGTGAACTGCCCTGACTCCCCCCTCAAGAAGCAGCCCACAGCACAGTTGTGGGTTCACTGCAGATCCCTTGCCTCATACCACCCTGCCAACCCAAGGCCTAGCGCCGAACCTGGCTCCCCAGAACTTTGCTATCAGCCCTTGGCCACCAGTGGACCTGACGCCTTCCCACACGAACTGACGAGCGACATCGCACGCCGTCTACTGACCCGCCGAGGAAGGGCGTAGGTGGAAGACTGTGTTTGCCTTCCTGTAACCACCCCACCTAAACCAAGCACATAAGGCCAAGCAGTCACCATGGCCCCTGAGAAGAACCCGTGTTAGAGCTTCTCGCTTTCGGTGTATTGTCTGTGCCTTCTATCCAGCGACCCACCAAAAGACCGGAGGAGCTGGAGGAGATGAGGCATCGTGCACGGCCAACTCCTAAAGCACTTGACCCTGACCACTACGGGCCTTGCCTACGGTTCGGGTGCGCTCTGGCGACGAGCAACCACGACTTGTCGGTGATCAGCGGCTTCTGCGACTTCCAGATGCTCCCCGAAAGAGGTCCGCTCCTCAACTAGGCACCAGAGTCACCTCAACGCCGCTTAACGCCGTAAGGCTCTAGCTCATCACAGCCCGCTGAAGGGGACTTCCAGGGTTCATCCGTGCTCAACTGTGGCAGCCGACACCCCAGGCCCGACTGTGAGCTCTATCCGATGTCTAACGGGACGGATGTCCGCCTCCCTGAGTTGCGACCGCGATGGCGTACTGCTTGTTGTTCATGGCTGCGGACAATGCGCAGTTCACCGTGCCCTACCCGTAGACCACTGCGGCAGGACTAGCCCTGCCCCTAGTGCTGATCGTTGTCGGCATGTATTTATCGTTCGACATCACCCGCAGGCAGGCGATTGACGTAACCGACCCCCGCAAGGCGAGCATGGCTGTGGGTTTCCCAAGACGCTGCGCAGCAAAGCCCTAGCCCCGCGCCGGGGCGCGGTGGGAGTGGCTCCTAAATAGGCCGGAACCGAGACAGAGCCCACGAGAACGAAGCGCGTCGAACGCTGACCGCGCCGCAGTGTGCCGAGACGGTTCGACAGAGCGTGGCCGGCTTCGTCCGTCTACGCGCCGGGTACAGACGGCGCCCCCTGTTCCGCCTTACGGGTCGCGCTCCAGCACCGTCACGGCGAGGCCCCCAGCCTTCCGTAGTACCGGGCCTCCTGGGCGTCGGTGAGCAGCGGCAGGACCTTGTCGAGGTCCGTGATGCAGCGGAGCAGGGCCCGGTGCCGTTTGTCGTCGAGAACGCCCCGGTTGCTCTGCCAGGTCGTCACGCATCCGGCGACGTCCGCGTCCAGCAGGATCATGTGGACACCGGCCAGTTCCCTGACGCGCAGCCCGGTGGGCAACTCCGCTTGTATGTGCTCCGCCCACAGGCGGTCCACCTTTCCCCTACGAGCACCTGTGCTTCTCATCAGTCTCCTAATTCGTTCGTAAGCGGTTCCGGCTACCCCCTGCTGAGAGGCTGCTGGACTGGCCAAAGATGGATCAGTTGCGTAGCGGCCACGTGGGCACGGTGCCAGCCCCTGTCATCTCCTGGCCCGACGAGGCCTTCTGAGAGATCGGTGGGGCCCGGTGCCTTGCCGCTGCGAAATCCCACCAGCCCCATGAGTGTTGGCCCTCGTGGTGCGAACCAACCGCAGGGCAACCCCCACTCCTTGAACCCGGGCCCCAGCGCTCTGTGTAAGACCGGGCCACTGCGGTGCGCTGGTACCGCAAACGGCTACTGAGATGGCAGGCCTTCGAGCCTTGGAATTAGAGCGCCGCGCGGACCACACAGGCCACCACCAGCACACGAACGCGGGAGAAGTAGATGGCGGTGTTCTGCGGGATCGACTGGGCCGAGGCCCACCACGACGTCGCCCTGGTCGACGAGACCGGCAACCGGTTGGTCAAGCTCCGCATCAGCAACGACGCCGAGGGATACCGGCAACTACTGGAAGTACTCGCCGAGCACGGCGACACCCCGGCCGCCCCAGTCCCGGTGACGATCGAGACGGGCCGCGGGCCTTCTGGTCGCTGCTCTACGCACCGGCACCTGGCAGGTGTACGCGACCAACCCGCTGGCCACCGCACGCTACCGCGACCGGCACAGCCTCTCCCGCGCCAAGTCCGATCCCGGCGACGCTCTGGTCCTGGCCAACATCGTGCGCAGC
Source organism: Nocardiopsis synnemataformans (assembly GCF_965343085.1). Lineage (NCBI taxonomy): Bacteria > Bacillati > Actinomycetota > Actinomycetes > Streptosporangiales > Nocardiopsidaceae > Nocardiopsis > Nocardiopsis synnemataformans. The sequence goes on from NZ_CBDRFA010000126.1 coordinate 3,669, forward strand.
GACGCCGCGGCACACCGGCCGCTGCCTGCCGACAGAGCAGGTCCGCCCCCTAGTGGTGGTGCCCGCGCCCAGCAAGACGCGGTCTGGGCCCGCCAGTAGCTGGTTAACCAGATCCGCTCGCTGCTGCGCGACTACGACCCGGCAGCCACGCAGGCGTTCCAGTCCAAGCAGCATGGCCTGGTCCGAGCCGAGGCCGGAACGGTCCTGACCGCCACACCCACCCCGAGCAGAGCCGCGCGGTTGACGCTGACCCAGCTCAGAGCGACACTCAAACGCGCTGACCGCAGCCGCGGCGCCAAGGAGAAAGCCCAGGGCCTGCGCGACCTCTTCCGTAGCCATGGGCACGCCAGCCCCAGCCGATCGAGGACGCCATCGGCACTCAGCTCCTGGCCCTGCTGCGTCAGCTCAACGCGGGTTGCAAGACGGCTGACGAACTCGCCGCACCAGTGGAGGAGCCTTTTCGCGCGCACCCGGACGATGAAACCCTACTCAGCTTCCTCGGCCTGAGGGTGCTGACCGGCGCCCGGGTGCTCGCCGAGATCGGAGATGACCGCGCGTGTTTCGCCGACGCACGCAGCCTGAAGGCCTACGCCGGGTCCGCCCCCATCACCCGTGCCTCGGGGCGGTAACGGTTCGTGGGCAGGCGGTTCATCAAGAACGACCGGCTGACCAACGCGGGGTGCCACTGGGCGTTCGCCTGGCTGACCAGCTCCCCGGGTGCCTACGCCCACTACCGCAGACACCGGGATCGCGGTGACTGACACGCCCAGGCCCAGCGGCACCTGGGATGCTGGGGCAGCGGTTCCACTGCTTGCAGACCGGTCAGGTCTTCGACGAGCAACGTGCGTTCACCTCCTCTCTCGCGGTCGCGGTTTGACAAGTTGGTCACCTGAGATGTCTTTCAGTCGGCCCGTGATCGGGTGGGGCGCGCCACAGCCGACCGGGAGCGTCAGCTTCCGGTATCACGAGCGATGCGGTACAGCACGTTCGAGCACAGCGGTCCCTCTGGCACGGTGGAGTCATCGAAGTCGTCAACCGGGCGGGCGTGCTGTCAGCCGTTCTCGTCCCGGCGAACGGCATGTCCTCCTCCGCATCGTTCAGGCCAGCGAAGCCATCGAACTCGCCGGTGGCCCGCACTTCGACCACTCATCTCCCTTAACCGCGCCGGTCGAATGTGGCCTTGAAGCGCGCGACGGAGGCGTCGCTCTGGCCGCGGGTGAGCGGATCGCCCAGGCACTTATGAATCTTGGCTTCGTCACCCAGTCACCCATCGCGGAATGACCGCGGAGAGACTCGGCGGCGACCAGGAACCACGCCTCGTACTCCGGGCAGGCGATCACCACCTCGACCGGGCATCGGGCGAGCGCGGAATCGAGAGCGATCGAGCGCGCTAGTTCGACAGGGCAGGTGATGTCCTTGTCGTCACCATCCCTGAGCACGAGGACGCCGCCCCGGTCGGGAACGCGCCTGGACTGGAGCAACACCGCCCTGGTCAGCTCATCTGATTTGCGCATTTTCGCCGAGTCCAGGCGGAAGGGCTGCGCGACGTCGATCCACGTGTCCGCGTACTCGGTCGCGACCCGGGTGAGCAGGTCCCGTACCGCCCTGTGCTCGCCGTGCCCCTCCACGATCGGGGCGATGGTGACGGGAGACATCACTCCTCTTCCCATGACAAGCGCTCCTGGACGGGCGCGGGGAGAAGCTGGTCCGTTCTGAGCAGCTCACCGGGGGTGTAGAGGTGCTCCCGCATCGCGTGAGTACCGGCATCGTCGAGGGGACCTATGTTGGTCTCCCCGGACGCAGAGCGGACCGCGTACAGCTCGGAGGGTTCGAAGTCATCCCGGTCCAGCAGGTCGGGGCTGTGACTGGTGACGACCACCTGACGACGAGTGCTCGCGTCCCGGAGCGCGTCCAGCAACACCCCGGCCGCAGCCGGGTGCAGGGCGCTCTCCGGTTCCTCGATACCGACCGTGCTGAGGGTGTCCCCGGTGTCGGAGAACAGGCAGACGAGGACGCCCAGGGCGCGCAGGGTGCCGTCCGAGACCGACTGAGCCGGAAACCGCCACGGATTCTCGGCCCCCGGTACATCCTGGGTGAACTCCAGCGTTTCCCAGTTGCCGAGGTCCGCCCGCGAGACCCCGTGCATACCGGGAACGATCATCCGCAGGTAGTCCTCGACACGTTCCTTGTCGCTCGCGCCCTGGGAACTGCGTTGCAGGCGGTGCAGCACACTGGCGACGTTGGACCCGTCCCGGCGCAGGAACTCACCGGAGTCGCGGGTCTGCGGCTCACGCATGGCGTCCGGGTTCAGGCTGAAGACGCTGATGCCCGAGAGGCCCGCGTACACCCGCTCGAAGATGTCGATCCCGGCGGCCGAGACCAGGTAGAGGCGCTGGTCGTTGACCGGGGGCATGACGGGCTCGGAAGCCTTCTCCAACTCGCCGTTCCTGACCTTGAAGAAGCCCTTCCAGGATTCCGCTTCCCCCGTGGAGTACACGTGGCACTCCTCCCGGGAGACCTTGAAGGCGCCTCCTTCGGCCGCGGCGACCTCGAAGGCGTACGTGCCCGAGTAGGTAGGGCCTCGGAACTCCAGGTCGATCGCGAAGTGGGTCGGATGCCCGGTCGAGCGCCGCCGTACCTCGGCCACGCCGCCCCGGCTGCGCAGTGCCTGGTCGAGCGAGGTCTGGAGGGCTTCGGAGACCAGCCTGAGAGCGTCGAGGAAGTTGCTCTTACCGGAGCCGTTGGGGCCCACCAGGAAGAGCAGTTGGCCCAGCCTGACATCGGCTTCGGCGATGCTTCTGTAGTGCTTCAGGTGCACACGGGTGAGCGAGAACTGATTGGCCTGCATGGGGTTCAGTCTTTCAACATCCTGGCAATCAACGGCCAAACTCACCTCCGCCGCCTCGATGAGCTCGTCGACCGCATCCAGCTAGCACAGCACAATCTGCTGGGGATAGTAGTCGCTCAGCAGGAAGCGGACCTGGTCGATCAGCTGGTGGAGGGCCCGGACCGTGTCCTACTGAGCGCGGACCGCCACCGTTAGGGCGCGGATCTGCTCGCTGGGGCAGGGAGGGTCAGTGCGCGGCAGTATTGGTGCGCAAGATGTTGGCCAGCACCAAGGCATCGACGGGGTCGGGCTCGGCCCGGGAGGCACTGCGTCGGTCGCAGTAGCGAGTGGCGGCTAGCGGATTGATCGCAGACGCCTGCCGGTTCGCGTTGCCTAGGCGACTTCGAACGCGACATCCGCTGGTCAATGCTCGAACGCGATTACGGCACACTCTGCCGTACAGGGGTATGTCGGCGGGCAGGGTCAGGATCAGGTGTACCAGCTCTGCGGGGGCGTCGTCGCTGGTGGGCACAGAGGTCAGGGTGGCGCGTCCGACAGCTTCGGTGATGAAGTCCACCACCACCGCCACCGCGCCGCGGTACCTCTCGTGCAGGGCCCTAGGTGTACTGACCACTGAGGTTGGTAACACCCACCCCACCTGACACAAACGAAGAGGGCCTCCGGTAACGGTGTGGATTGCGACATCTACCACCGGACCGGAAGGCCCTCGATGCCCCACACTACACACGCCAACGCCCGCCTCACCCCCGCCGGACGCCTCGCGCTGGCCCGATGCGTCATCGACGACCAGTGGCCCCTGCGGCGAGCCGCTGAACGCTTCCAGGTCTCCCACACCACCGCCCGCCGCTGGGCCGACCGCTACCGCACCCTGGGCCAGGCCGGGATGGTCGACGCCTCCAGCCGCCCACACCACTCACCACGGCGCACCCCCACCCGCCGCGAACGCCGCGTGATCAAACTCCGCTGCACCCGCCGATGGGGCCCGGCCCGCATCGGCGGCCACCTGGGCATGCACCCCTCCACCGTGCACCGGATCCTGACCCGCTACCGCATGCCCCGCCTATCCCACCTGGATCGGGCCACCGGCCGGGCGGTGCGCCGCTACGAGCGCTCCCGCCCCGGGGAACTGGTGCACGTGGACATCAAGAAACTCGGCAACATCCCCCACGGCGGCGGCCACAAGGTGCTGGGACGCCCTCTGGGACGCAAGCACCGCTCCAACACCGGATACGCCTACCTGCACAACGCCGTGGACGACCACTCCCGGCTGGCCTACTCAGAGATCCTTGCCGACGAGAGGAAACAGACCGCGGTGGGCTTTTGGGAACGCGCGCACGCCTACTTCGCGTCGGTGGGCATCACGGTGGAGCGGGTGCTGACCGACAACGGGTCCTGCTACAAGTCCCACGCCTGGCGGGACCTGCTGGCCGACCAGGGCATCAAGCACAAGCGCACCCGCCCCTACCGTCCCCAGACCAACGGCAAGGTGGAGCGCTTCAACCGGATCCTGGTCGAGGAGTGGGCCTACGCCCGCCCCTACACCAGCGAGACACAAAAGCGGGAGGCGTTCGCGGGGTGGTTGCATCACTACAATCACCACCGGTTCCACACCGCGATCGGCGGCCCTCCCGCCTCCCGCGTCACCAACCTCTCAGGTCAGTACACCTAGGCCTAAGGCCTGGGCCAGGGCGCGGGCGGTCGTGGTCTAGCCGCTGGCGGAGGCGCAGACCATGAACAGGATCGTCGTGCGCGTGGCTGTCTCGACCTCAGGGACGGACGGTTGGGGGTGACCGCGGACGGGGCGAGGGCGGGGCCAGGATCGGCGGCGGGTGCCTGCGGAGGCATGGAAACCAGCACACGCACAGTTTGCCCAGGCGCGGTGGGCTCGGCGGGCTTGGAGGGTGCGGGGCTGCCACGATGAGAGAAACGGTGTGGCCATCTCGGGCTGGGCGGGTGCGCGCGGGGCGGCGGTATGGGCGCGCCGTCGCCGCAGCGGGAACGCGCAGGAGCGGTGCCAACCGCCGGGCCAGAGCGGCACAGCGCGAGCCGCTGGCCGGGCTCGTCCGCCAGCGCGGGCACCTGTCCGGCTCGGGCTCACACATGCCGGCGTAGTGCTCCCCGCCCTCGGGACGCCTCTCGCCGACCAGCTCCCGGCAAGCCTGGACGCGGATGCGCCGGTCCACCCGCTGCGTATCCTTCTCCTCCTCGAGGGCACGGCCCAGGCCGCTGCCCGGCCGGGTGAGCAGTTAGGCGGCCAAGGCCAGGTGCGCCTGGACCTGGCACGAATCCAGGGCGGCCAGTACGCCGGAACCAGCATCGCCCGTGCAGTTGTGGCACATCCATATTGAGCCTCTGTTAGACTTTTACAATTTGTAAAAGTCCGGCAGGATGGCCCTCATGACTACTTCACCCGCACCCACCGAGCGGCTGTCCGACCTGCTTGGAAGCCTTTACCACCTGCACGAACGTGCTGGTGACCCCCACCTGGAGCTGTGGCCCGGCGAGGATGCCATCGGAGTGCTCCAGTACACCCGTACCCGCCACAACGCCCTGCCGCCCTCTCAGTCGAGTCCGGCGCGCGGTGAGCAAGTCAGGCTCCGCCTGAAAGTAGTGCGGCTGCTCTACAACCTGATTGACGCCGAGCAGCTCGGTGCCTTGGACCATGCTCGCCCGCCTGGGGCGCGACGCGGTGAACACCTTCTAGCTCTGGCCGACCTGGCCGAGGTACTGAGACTTGCAACGCCAGCAGCCGTCAGCAATCGCAGGGACCGGCTTCGCGCTGCCCAGCACAACCTGCCGCGCACCCCTCGGCACGGACGCCAGCTCTTCGCCGAGCAGGAGGCCCAAACACGCCGAAATCTGGCGAAGGTAGAACAGGCTCAACGCCACCATCCGCGGGTGCGAGCAGCAGCTCAAGCATTGCTTGAGGTCCGCCAAGACCTCGTTTTGACCGAGGACGCACAGGACTGGCTGCATGACCTGGGCCTTCTTCTGGAAGAGGACGTCCTGCGACCAGACCAGATGCCCTCGATGGCCGCTTACCTGTCCCTGGCCCTAGCCGAGCTCGATCAGGAGGCAGCTCGGTCCTCGGTGGCCGCTGATGCACTTTCACGTGCCCGTGAGGCTCTGTCCTACCGAGATCGGTAGCCAGCAAAGTGTGTACTCCGATCCCTTACCAGCACGTTTGTCTCGCCCTAGCCCCGACCTACGCGCTGACAACTACCACACGCAGCAGCGTCCTCCCTACTCGGTATCGTCGAGACAAGGAGTTAGCTCGATGGCACCACAACTAACTCGCCCCCAAGGGGCGCTGTCCACTTTGGTTGCGACCCCCACCAACGATAAGGAACCTCTCATGACTACTGAAGGTGCCGCTCACCAGGACCACCTAGTCGTCCACCCCACGGCTGAGGACAACCACGACTCCATCAAGGAGGAATCCGAAGCCGCCAAGCACACAGCGGCCTCTTACACCCTCGCGCCCACGGCCGAGAACCTGGCTGCAAACCCCGTGTTGGTCGTACTCATCGGTGACGCCTCCGCCAGCCAGGACCTCCTGGACAAGTACCCGGCCGAGTGGGTGGTGACGCTGGAAGACCCCGAGCTTCCCGGACAGAACGCACACGAACTCGGCACGAACATCGCCGATACCCCGCTGACCGTCCGCCTCCGCGAGCGTCTGCCTGCCGTCCTAGCTCCCCACCCAACCATGATCGGTGAGCTCGCGACGTTCGCCCGCACCGACATCTTGACTGTGGCCTCCACTTACGGTGTGCCCGCCTACGCGGTGCTCACCATCGAGGATGGCGCTACGGACGAGGAATCCCAGGCTCTACCCACACCCGACATTCTCGCCGATGAGGGGTGGAGCAGTTACTAACCACCGAGCTCGAGGACCATGACGACCATGGGCTCCCCTGCCGCAGTCCTACACCTCGCTGGTCGCGGAGCCGCAGGCCATCCGCCCCAGAAAACGCTCTGCGCCCCTCATCACCAAGTTGTATCTAGCTCTCTGCCCGAGTCCGCGCCGGCCACGTTGAGGATAGGAAGCGCAGTGGGGAACCGAGCACTTCCGCCTTCACACACATGGCCGCAGTTGTGTTCGGGAGTCGGCCGTCAGACAGTCCCTACGGCGAGGAAGAGCCTCAACAGGCTGACCGCATAGAAGGAGCCGCTTACGACTGGACTGCAGCCGCCGCCACGGCGCACAGTAGCGGCCATCACCGTTCGACGCCGACGGCACCGACGAACCATGGAGTAGGCGCTCTCCCGGAACGAGCACCTGCATGAGAAGACGTACCAGCAGACCCACATAAGGGACCCTCACCTACCGCTACTAGAAGAGGCTCTACCGTGGCTGAACCAGACCCTGCTAGTGCTGTGGCCGGAAAGGTTCACCCGGGTCAGTGATCGGTGCCAGGGTTGACCACGACAGCAGTCGACCCTGGGAGCCGCGGTGTCCGCACCCCTCAAAGCCCGCAGACTCACCGACCCTGAGGGCCAAAAACTCCAACGCATCGTCCGCCGGGGCAGCACCAACACCGTGCGCTACCGGCGGGCGATGATCATCCTGGCCTCTTCCAGCGGCAACACCGTCCCCGTCATCGCCCGCCTGGTCGCCGCTGATGAGAAAACCGTCCGCGAGGTCATACACGCCTTCAACGACCAGGGACTGAACTGCCTGGACCCTAAGTGGGCGGGAGGCCGTCCCCGCATGCTCAACCCAGACGAGCAAAACCTCGTCCTGAAGACGGCCACGACCCGCCCGACCAAGCTCGGCCAGCCCTTCACCCGCTGGTCGCTGCGCAAACTCGCCGCGTACCTGGCCCACAAAGGCGGATCCGGCCTGCGCATCGGTCGCGAGACCCTGCGCGCTCTGCTGCACCAGCACGGCATCACCTTCCAACGCACCACGACCTGGAAGGACTCGCCCGACCCCGACCGCGATACCAAACTCGACCGCATCGAGCACGTCATGGAACACTTCGCCGACCGGGTCTTCGCCTTCGACGAATTCGGCCCCCTGGGCATCCGCCCCACCGCAGGCTCGGGCTGGGCCCGGGCCTGCAGCCCGGAGCGGCTCCCGGCCACCTACCGGCGCACCCATGGCATCACCTACTTTCACGGCTGCTACTCGGTGGGCGATGACACCCTGTGGGGCATCAACCACCAGCGCAAAGGCGGCGCGAACACGCTCACAGCGCTCAAATCGATCCGAGCCGCCCGCCCGGACGGCGCTCCGGTCTACGTGATCATGGACAACCTGTCCGCGCACAAGGGCCCCAAGATCCGGGCCTGGGCCCAGCGCAACAAGGTCGAGTTGTGCTTCACCCCTACCTACGCCTCCTGGGCCAACCCGATCGAGGCGCACTTCGGGCCGCTGCGCCAGTTCACCCTCGCCAACTCCCACCACCCCAACCACACGGTGCAAACACGGGCGCTGCACGCCTATCTGCGGTGGCGCAACGCCAACGCCCGCGACCCGGACGTGGGGGGGGGG
>NZ_CBDRFA010000127.1:0-11931 GCF_965343085.1 Nocardiopsis synnemataformans
CCCCCCCCCCCCCCCCCCCCCCCCCACGCGGCCCTGCCGCCGTGCTGCTCCACCGGACCAGGTCCGTCTGGCCCGGCGTCGTGGTCCACATGGTCAACAACAGCTACTCGGTGATCGCCCCCGCCGTCATGGCCCTCATGGCCTGAGAGTCGCCCGCGGGCGACCAGCGGCTCCGGAGGGGGCTCCGTCGCTTCGTGGCCGTACCCCTTTCGACCTCGCCGCGGCCCCGCACCGGGCCGCGGCGAGGGGCTGTTGTCAGCGTATGCCGGTCCTGAGTAACGGCTGGTTTCCGGTCTGGCGCGAATTGGTTTTTTCTGGTTGTCATATAAAGACCTCCGGTGGGTTCGAGTGCCTTCGGGCAGGTTGCGGCGGCGTCCGCGTTTCTGCTGGTAGTAATCGTGGTTTTGGCCTGTATTTATACCCCTGGGGTTTGTGGGCTGCGGTGGAAGCTTGGTAAATTCCTTGTGGTTGAAGCGGGTTGTGAACGTTTCTTCTGAATTCTTTTTCGGTCGTAGTTTGAATGTGTAGGCACCAACCGTAATGCGTCGTTCCCTGACCCGTGCGACGGCGGCTTGGGCGGCTTATGCCCTGGTCCTCGTGCTGGGGACGGTCGCTCCCGCCACAGCCCACGAGAAGGCCCCCGCCACCACCGGTGGCACGTCCGTCCCCGGAGAGCACGGCGCCTCCGGGGAGCGGAGCGGTGAACCGCGCGGGGCCGCCTCGGACGCGGGGAAACCCGGCGACACGATCGGACCCGACGACCGCTCTGCCGCCGCCAGCTCTGCCACCGGCGGCTCTCCCGCCCCCGTGCGCTCCGGCGGCGGTCGGACCGAGGTCGAGAGCTCCTTGTGGACCTACGTGGACCGCACCTCTCCCGACCGGTCCCACGGCGGCACCGAGACCGCCAGCGTGGGCACGGGACGCCTCGTGTGGGACCGTGTCTACACCCGTAGGGCCCTGTTCCGGTTCCCGGTCGCGCTGGGGCCCGGCACCGTCGTGGACTCCGCTGTGCTGCGCACCGAGGTGGTGTGGTCCTACGACTGCGACAGCGACTCCCACGTGCAGCTGCACCGGGTCGATCCCTTCGACGACGGGACCACCTGGAACGACCAGCCGCGGGCCCGCGCCCTGCTCGACACCCGCAGGGTCAGGGGCGGGAGGGCCGCCTGCCCCGTGAGCGGCGGCGTGGAGTTCGACGTGACCGGGGCCTACCAGCGGGCCGTGGACCGCGGAGAGCCCCACATCCACCTGAGGCTCGGGGAACGCGACGAGACCGGGACCACGGCCTGGCGCCGCTTCGACGTCGGGGCCAACCCGCCGGTGCTGGTGGTCGACCACGGCACGCCGCAGGTCCTGGACACGGCCTCCGGTCCGAACGCCCTTCGGGAGGACCCCGAGGAGGGCGCCGCTGTCCATGGCGAGGACGTGGCGGACCCAGCGCCGCCCCGATCCGCGGAGGGGCTTGCTCTTTCCGGCCTCACCGCTCCCGGGACCAGGGAGGATGACGCCCGTGTCCCGGGTCCTGTTTCCGCTGACCGGCCCCCGAACGGGGGCGAACGGATCCGTTCCCGGCAGGGGGAGCGAACCGACCGTCCCACCGCTCCGGACGGCCAGCGGCGACAGGGCGGGGACACGCCTCCCCGGGTCCGGGGGCCTCCGGTCGCCGCCCCGGTCGCAGACCGTTTCCCGGTCCGCCGACCACGGGGAACCGGTTGACGGACGACGGCACCCGCCTTTCCCGGTGCGGTATCCGGTTGGGCACCGGCAGCGTACCGGCGGCAGCCCGAGGGGGTCGGGCTGGCCGCTCCAGGAGCACCGCGAGGTGGGCGGAGCTCAGAAGCGGCCGAGGCCGTACCACCGCCGCACCGGCCACAGGGCACGGTGGCCGCCTGCGGTGACGGCACGGCTTCGCGCCTATGGGAAAGGTGTCCGTCCCCGACACCGGACGCGTCTACGGCAGGGCCCGGCAGGGGGCTCTGCCGCAGGAAGCCGTCGCGGCCCGGGACCTCCTGTGTGCATGGGCACCACACAGGGCGGTGTTCCGGGCCGCCGCCGGTGTCCGCGCGTAGGGGGCCGTGTACTCCACCGTCAGCGGGCGACAGCGCTACCCGAGTGCGGCTCGCACTGACTGACAGCTGACTAAGGGTTCCTTCTCCCGCGCTCACTCCGGCCCTGAAGGCACGGGCGGTGCGCAGGCCCGTCGACACGGTGGGGGAATCGGAACGCTCGGCTGCACCGAGGACGCCATGGAGATCCCCAACTCGGTGCCCTGTTTCACCAGCGGGATGGAGGAGCTGGCGGATGGTCCTGACAGAGAGATTTTGTCAGCGCTGGAGTGCCTGCACGGGTAGGACAACCACCTGTGCCGCGCCCGATGTCAGCCGATCTTCTCGCCGGAGCGGGATCAAGCTCGCGACCCTTTGTCTGTCAGTCTCGGGAAAGCGCGTCCGTGCGCGCAGGGAGTACTGACAGCGTTTCTGTCATCGGGGCTGACAGGGCGGCGGGGAGCATACCTGCGGGCGCCAGAAGACACGCCAGCCCTTCTGACACCACGCTGACAGGAAGCAGACCATCCCCGCGTGCGCGGGGCAGCCCATCGCGCACAGCCACCAGGCGTCGACCTGGGGACCATCCCCACGTGCGCGGGGAGCAGCACCGCTCGAAGTCCGCCGTGTAGTCAGCGGAGGGACCATCCCCGCGTGCGCGGGGAGCAGAAGGCCCGCCTCGTCCCGATCAGCGACAGCCAGGGACCATCCCCGCGTGCGCGGGGAGCAGCGGTGGGTCACCTGGGCCATCGGCACCCCGCTGGGACCATCCCCGCGTGCGCGGGGAGCAGCCCAAAATGGCGACGCCCTCTAGGGCGTGTTCTGAGTTTGGATCATGGTGTGGCGGGCAGGCTGCGCAACCACAGGACGGCTCCGCGCAGGTGAAGCCCCGCGAGATAGCTCTGGGGCGTCTTGTCGTACCGGGTAGCCAGCCCCCGCCATTCCTTGAACTTGTTGATGGTGCGCTCCACGGTGTTGCGGTCCTTGTACAGCTCGGCGTCGTGGCCGACCGGGCGGCCTCCCGCCGATCCTCGCCTCTTACGGTTGGCCACCTGGTCGGCCTTGACCGGGATCACCGCTTTGATGCCGCGTCTGCGCAGGTAGGTGCGGTTGGCCCGGGACGAGTACGCCTTGTCCCCGGACGCCGCCGCAGGCCGGGTCCTGGGGCGGCCGCGGGGGCCGCGCACCCTGATCTTGGCCATCACCGGGATGAACCGGGGGCTGTCCGCGGCCTGTCCGGGGGTCAACACGATCGACAGCGGGCGGCAGCGCCGGTCCGTGGCCAGGTGGACCTTGCTGGTCAGTCCGCCCCGGGACCGACCCAGGTCAGCAGCCTTGCACCGGGCTTTGCGGCGGCGCCGTAGCGCACGGCGCCGCCGACGTTCGGCCTCGTCCTGGGCGGTGGGGTCTACGGCGTCGTATCGTTGTGCTTTCGGATCCCCTTTTCCTCGGCCAGGGCCTTGTCGAGGTCCTGGAGCAGATCGGGGTCCACGCGCATGCCCGCCGCGTGGTGGTGGGCGCGGGTGATGGTGGAGTCCACGCTGACCAGGCCCAGGTCCACGTCGTCGCGGGCGGCGGCCTGGGCGGTCATCTCGTCCATGAGGGCCTGGAAGAGGCCGGTGCAGGCCCACAGGCGGAACCGGTCATAGATCGTGGACCAGGAACCGTAGCGTTCGGGGACGTCGCGCCAGGGGGCGCCGGTGCGAAACCGCCACATGATGGCGTTGAAGTAGCTGCGCAGGTTGGGAATGGGTCCGCGGGCGCCCAGGGGCAGGTGCGGCTTGATCAGGTCCCACTCGTCGTCTGTGAGGTCACCACGTGCCATGGGTCTGGTCTACCGGTTCTGGTACTCGCCCGGGGGGTGAGTGCCAAAACCGTGATCAAAACTTAGAACACGCCCTAGGTCCTCGCCGGGACCATCCCCGCGTGCGCGGGGAGCAGAGCCACGCCGCCCCGGCCACGCCGACCGTGAGGGGACCATCCCCGCGTGCGCGGGGAGCAGCTCGGCCGGGTCGGGGCCCTTGCCCGCGTCGCCCTGGGCGGGACCATCCCCGCGTGCGCGGGGAGCAGGTCCCGGCGTCCGTCGCCGTCGCGGTCGGACAGGGACCATCCCCGCGTGCGCGGGGAGCAGGTGACCACGGGGTGAGCCCCGGTGGTGCCAGCGGGACCATCCCCGCGTGCGCGGGGAGCAGGAGCAGCAGGCCGCGCCTGACGGGTTCGGCACGGGACCATCCCCGCGTGCGCGGGGAGCAGCCGGCGGCACGGAGCCACCACGCGTCGACTTGGGGACCATCCCCGCGTGCGCGGGGAGCAGGACCTGTGGAATCCGGAGCATGCCCGATCGGCGGGACCATCCCCGCGTGCGCGGGGAGCAGGTGGTCACCAACCACGTTGAACGGGTGCGCGCGGGACCATCCCCGCGTGCGCGGGGAGCAGTCCGGCGTGACCACGTTGGAGGACCATCGGCTGGGACCATCCCCGCGTGCGCGGGGAGCAGGTGTCCGGCATCATCGCCCGCGCGGGCAAGTCGGGACCATCCCCGCGTGCGCGGGGAGCAGAGTCAACGACCTGCGAACTTACCAGTGGCAAGCAGCCATTTTTCCAACTTCTTCAGAAACAGACACACGCATCACTGGCGCTAAAACCACCAAACAAATCATTAATCACCCAAAAGCCGCCTCTTCGATGCCCGGCTCACCAGACCTCAGCGGTGCTCGAAGACCTTGAAGGTGAACCCCTGCTCGGAACCGTCACTTGCAAGGCGGCCACTCAGCAGGATTCAACCACGCACGGAAAGGGTCCAGGACACCCAACAAGAGCGCAGCGGTCAACTTACCCTTCTTCACGCGCCCGAGCATGGACACCACCCGATACCCGGCCTGCCCGAATCACTTCCCGCGCGAAAAGTGCTCCCCCTTTCCCTGCGGCCGCGCCCCGCGCCCCGCGCGCCTTGGCCAGGTACACCACCGGCTCCTGCACCCGTCGACACCGTCCCTGGCCCTTGTTCACCCTGGCCGAGCACCAGCGCTCCCGCCCTTGACACCGCTGTCCTCATCCCACATCCACATGGGTATGCCCCTCCCCCTCCAGAGAAGCCACCCCATTCACCGGATTGGACATCCCGACAGTCAGAAGCTCTTGTGCCTCGCCCTGGCCCAGCCCCTCCCTCACCCCGATAAGAGTGGAGAAAGACGTTATAAGTCGGGGCGTGCGAACGAACACCCCGTACCACCCCTGACCTGCACTGTCAGCACCATCCACCCTGTTCGCACGCTTAGGCGAACACCTGGCGAACACCCCCCCACCGCCACTGACAGCCAAGCTCCACGCGGATTTCTTTGCTTCCGCATGCGCCAGCGGTTCACTCCTCATGGGCGTTGACGTTCCCGGCGTCCACGACGGGCCACGATCGCGTCGAACGTTTCCGGCTCTTGAGTGCCAGGCTCCAATGCTCCCTGGTTGTCAAGGGCGCATCCTGGCGTGGTGGACAACTGGACATGTGTCCCGAAACCTCGGGGCACCTCCACTCTGGGCAGTCCACTGGATGAAGGACAGCGCGCGGCACCGATCGCGGGCGACCCGCGATTCCCGTGAGAGGAACGTCTGACTTCTCGGTACCCTGCCCCCGTGCGCGATCACGACGGACCCGGCAATGTGCCCGATGAGTCCGAACGTCTGCTGCGGGAAGCGGCGGGGCCCGGAGCAGAGGGCGGGGCGAGGAGGCTGGACGGTCTCCTCTCCGCCTTGCGGGACTCGGCCGACCCGCTCGCCAGGCCCGTGCCCGCGTCCCGGCGGCGACCGCGTCGCGACGAAGCCGTCATCTACCGGGTCAGTGCGGAGCTCACGGGTACCGAGCCGCCCGTCTGGCGCAGGCTGGAACTGGCGTCGGACCTGTTCCTGAACGAGGTGCACGCCATCCTCCAAGCTGCGTTCTGCTGGGAGGACTACCACCTGCACCGCTTCGGCAGCGGTCCCGACTACTACAGCGACCAGACGGAGCGCTACCTGTCGCCGTTCGATGTGGCTGAGGGCGAGACCGGTGTTCCCGAGGAACAGGTGAGGCTGGACGAGCTCCTGGTCGACGTCGGAGACCGACTGTTCTACGTCTACGACTTCGGCGACGACTGGGAGCACCTGCTCACCCTCCAGGCCGTCCTGCCCCGCGACGCGGACACCGTGCGGGCCGTGTGCACGGACGGAGACAGGCCCGCGCCACCCGAGGACTGCGGCGGTGCGCCCGGGTACGAACTCCTCAGCGCCGCAACCGACACCGGACACCCCGAACACGCCGAGGCGCTCGCCGAGTACCGGGAGGTCTTCGGCGAGGACCCCGACCCGGACCGGACACCGGTCCCGTTCGACGCCGACACGGTCAACCGGACTCTGAGGGCGGTGTCCGAACCGCTCCCCGAAGATCTTCCCGGATCGGTCGCCGAGCTGCTCGGCTCCGTGTGCGACCCGCGGGTGCGGGGGCGGCTGCTGTCCCTGGTCGCCGAGGCGGCCGCCTCCGGAGACGAGGAACCGAGCACGGCCACCGTTCGCGCCGCGGTGCGTCCCTACACCTGGTTGCTGGACCACGTCGGCGACGCTGGGGTGAAACTGACCGGCTCCGGTTACCTGCCTCCGGCCAGTGTGGAGGAGGCCGCCGGAGCGCTGGGCCTGTCCGGGAGCTGGATAGGCGCGCTCAACCGGGAGAGCCAGACGCTCCCGGTGCTCAACCTGCGCGAGTCCGCGCGGAGGATGGGACTGGTGCGCAGGTACAAGGGGCGACTGCTGCCCACCAAGGCGGGCAGGGAGGTGCGCGACGACCCCCGGGCGCTGTGGGACCACCTGGCCGCACGCATGCCGCCCGAGCCGAATCCCGAGGTCGAGCGGGTGGGGTGTCTGGTGACGGTGCTGGCCGTGGCGGCCGGGAGCCGGGACGTGCCCGGAGAGGTCGCGGAGGTCCTGACCAGCCTGGGATGGCGGATCGGCGAAGGCCTGCCGGTGGACTCGCTGGCGGCCAGGGACACCGCCCACGAGGCGTGGGTGGTGCTGGACATGTTGGGCGGGTGGCCCAAAGGCTCTCTTGCCCGTGGGATCGCGCCGACGGCGCGGGGCAGGGCGTTCGCCCGCGCCGCGCTGCGGAAGACGGGCTGAACGTCGGGCCCGCCGCCGCCCCGACAACCCGAAAGCCCCTGACCGCTGCGCGTTCGCGCTGGTCAGGGGCTTTCGTCTCTGGAGTGGGTGACGGGAATTGACCTGTGGCCGGTAAGTGTTCTGAACCGCGAGAACGCAAGAAGTCGCAGGTGGTGGGGGAATGCCTTCACCCGGTTGTGCCGCGTTGTCCCGGATTCCGCTGGGAGATGTGCAACCTCCGGGTGCAAGCCTTTCGCCGCCGTGGTGCACCCGCGCGGGTGCACCGGAGGCTCACGGTACGGGAGCCACTGGGAGCGGTTGCGTTGACCGATCGCGTCGGGCCTTACCGTTCCGTGTCGGTGAGGCGGCACCCGCGTCCGAAGGGGGATCGGTCTCGGGGTGCTCGGACGCGAAAGCGGGTGGAGGATCCGTCGCGCGTTCGAACCACGGTTTGCCCTCGGCGGCCATACCTTCGAGAATGCGGAGCGTGTGGGAGAACC
This sequence comes from Nocardiopsis synnemataformans, assembly GCF_965343085.1. Taxonomy (NCBI): domain Bacteria; kingdom Bacillati; phylum Actinomycetota; class Actinomycetes; order Streptosporangiales; family Nocardiopsidaceae; genus Nocardiopsis; species Nocardiopsis synnemataformans. The sequence continues at coordinate 7,664 of NZ_CBDRFA010000127.1, forward strand.
CGGCGGCGTCGAGGTTGATATCCGATGCCTCGGTCTGCGGTTCCTCGTCCCCTTGGTCGTGAACGGGAGTGTCGGACACCGGGATGCTCTTGGCCGGTCCGTTGGTCAGCGTGATGTTCAGGGTGTAGCGCCGTGCGCTCTTGATCTGCACCTGGACGGAGGAAAGCGCGTCGAAACGGTAGTTGTCCCGTTCGCTGCGGTGCCACCGTGCCCGCTCGAAGTCGAGTTTGGCCGTGGCCTCCCGCACTCCTTCGTTGGTGACCAAGAAGACCCTGATCTCGTACTTTGAGTGGCGCCAAGGGCCTCCCTGCACGCTGGCCGACTTGCAGGGACGGCCCGGTGTCGGGAGGAAAGCGTGGGTGGTGACCTCAGACCAGGCCAGGCGGTGGTGTTTCAGGGCCTCGTTGAGGATCAGGGTCTTATCCGCGTTCAACCAGGCTTCCATCTCCGTTTCCGTGGGCATCAGCGCTTCGAGCTTGCCCTTCCACCGCTCGTACTCGGCTTCCCGCGCGGTGAGGACAACCTCCCGTTCCCAGTTCTCCTCCCTGTAACGACGGTGTTCACTGTGGATCCTCAACCACAGGGGAATCGCGAACCTGCCGGCGACCACGGCGAGGAGGACACAGCCCACGGTTGAGACCGGTGACTCCTGGAACGCGATGCTGAGGGCCGTCATGGTCGCCGCCGCCGAGAGCAGACACAGGATCACGCATCGTGCTTTGGCCGCCGTTCCCACTGCGTGGATTTCGTCAGGCTCCAGCGGCAGGCCCTTGGTCCAGCGCCACCGAACATCACGCACCATGAACCGGATCAGCCAGTTCACTGCTCCGTTGCGAACGCTGCTCTCCCGGTAGACACGGGCGACCTCATCACGCAGAGACCGGCGTACGCCGATGGTCTGGCTGAGCCACTCGTCCCTGTTCTCCGGTTCGGGGGCGTACTTGGCGAAGTAGTGGTCGAACGCGCGCTCCACATGATCAGCGAAACCGCGCTCGGGCGGACGCGTGCGCGAGCGTCGGTAACCGTACTCCTGTTCCTTGGCGAGCCTGCGCCGGTGCTTGTGATTCCAGAAGGCGATGTGCCAACCTGCGGCGGACCCGAAGACGAGCATCGCCAAGCAGGAAATCAGCGACGGCAGGCTCCCCTGAGCCAAGGCGGACTTCATCACGACCGTGACAGGGAACAGGAACGTGCTCGCCAGGATCAGACCTCCGAAGATATCCCGGAGGGCGGTGGACTTCGGCCTGGGCCTCCTGGCCCTGGCCCCGGCGGGTACGGGTTCGAAGTAGACCCAAGCCCGGTCGACCCGTTCGTGGGCGCGTTGCTCCAGTTTGGCGCCCTCCCGGATCCGGTGCCACACACCCTGCTTCATACCTCCGGTGAGTACCAGACCGAGATGGCGCAGAATCAGGTCGCGCTGCACGCTGGGCAGAGCGTCCAGGCGGATCATCGTGTCCGCCGGGTCTCCACCGGAGCCGTCCACGCAGGACAGGAGCGCCAAGACGATGTCCAGGCCCCGCCACCACTCGTTACGTCCTACCGGTGTCCGCCGTGTTGACAGCTCTCCCAGGACCGCGCGGTCCTCCTTGGTGAGATCCCGGTAGGAGCGCTTACTGAGGATGGCCAGAGCCCGATGGAAATGGATCTCCGGGCCGTCGAATCCGCGCGCGTAGGCTCGCTCCAGGTGCTCCCTCGCTTTGACTGGGACTCCGTCCGCGAGGTAACGGCACCCGACTTCGTAATCACGCTCAGGCGGGTCGTCGGGGCCCACTACGTAAATGACGGAGTCGTGCACATGGCCCGCCTGGACGCCGACGTAGGAGCCGGACTCAGCCGTGTTGGCGGTATCAGGCCCGCTCATGAGAGCCCTTTCACCGCGGTGATCAGCGTCGCGACCTGCGCGGCCAGCGACGCCAGATCGCCGAGCAACCCTCGCAGGCGCTTCAGGGCCAGGACCGAGGTCTTCCTGCTCTCGGGCGTTCCCTCCTCGATTCCCTTGTCGGCGATGTCGATCTCGGCCGACGCCGCCTCGTGGGTGTCCTCGTCGATGCGTCCCGCCGAGCGCTCCCGCGCCAGTTTCTCCCTGAGGGCGGCGAGTTCGTCCGCGATCCTGGTCCCGCCGGACCCGGGTGCAGCGAAGGACACGTGGAACGTGCTGTCGCGCACGTGGCCCGCCTGAACGCCGACACTCCCGTAGGCGGTGTTGGTAACGTTGCCTCCGTCACCGGAGTTGCTGTCCTTGCGCATGGTGGGGGACTCCTCCTGTCCGATGAGTTCTTCCGCGAGGTCCAGGGCGAAGGCCGCGGCGTTCGCGGCGGCGACCGGCTGCCATTCGCGGTCCGCCTCGCTGGCCTTCGTGCCGTCGGCGCGGTCACTGATGCCGCGCACGATCGCCACCGGTGCGCCGCTCAGGTGTCCGGCCTGGGCGACTCCGGCGCCCTCCATCTCGATGGCCAACGCGTCGTTGTAGGTCTGCCTGATCCACTCGGCCTCGCGGGAGATACGCGAGTTCTGCACGATCTCTCCGGCGGCGATAGGGCCCAGGTGCGCCTGGGGGCGCGGCCTCTCCGGCGGTGCGTGCCGGGACCATGTGCCGAGCCTGGCCAGGTGTGCGGCCGTCTGGGCGATGCCGTGCGGTGACTCCCATGCGCGGGGCCGGGCCTTGAGGCCGTCGTCCTCGCTGGTTCCGCCGTGGTAGGCGTACACGTGCGTCGCCACGACCACGTCGCCCAGGGGAGGCGTGTCCCACAGGGCTCCGGCCACGCCTACAAAGAGGAGTGCGGCCGGTGAGAACTCCTGGACCGCACGCTCGACCAGCACCGCCGACGACTGGTTGCCCTTGCCGGTGAGTCCGAGAACGACGCGTCCACGGCCGCCGGGCAGTGTTCCGATCTCGAACCGGGTACCCCTGGCGTGTAGGTGCGGTTCGGGGGAGTGGAGCCGCTCCCGCACGGCCTTGTACTCCAGGTTCAGGGCGGTCAGCACCACCACGAGGTCGTCGCTCATTCTTCGCTCTCGTTCCGGCTCGGGGACAGGGGCCGCATCATCGGAGGGCGCAGTACCTGTTGGGGTCCTGCTCGGAAGAGGCGCGCGGGGCGTCCCTTGGTCACGCGCCGGTCCGAGATGACCGGGGTGAGGAAGCCCGTCACCGCCTGGACCTTGCGGTAGAAGTTGCGCGGGTCGAGTCCGAACCCCCACACCGCCTCGTAGACCCGTTGCAGTTCGGCGATGGTGAAGGTCTCGTCGCAGAAGGCTGTGGCCAACGAGGTGTGCTCGATCTTCGAGCGGGCGCGTTCCAGCCCGTCGTCGAGGATCTGCCAGTGGTCGAAGGCGAGCCGCCCGCGGCCCGAGGAGAACTCCTCGACGGGACGCCAGGAGGCCGCCGAGGCGTCGGTACCGGCCTCGGGCTCGGGCAGGCCGGGTGCGATGGCGAGGTAGGCGACGGAGACGATGCGCCCCCGCGGGTCCCGGCCGGGGGTGCCGTAGGCGCCTAACTGCTCCAGGTGGAGATCGGTCGCGTCGAGGTTGGCCTCTTCGCGCAGTTCTCGACAGGCCGCGTCGAAGACGTCCTCACCGGAATCGGCGATGAACCCGCCGGGCAGGGCCAGTTCGCCTTTGTAGGGGTCGATGCCCCTTTCGATGAGGAGGACGTGGAGGGCTGAGGACCGCAGGGTCAGGATGACCAGGTCAACGGTCAACAGCACGGAGGGTGGTTGCCAGGTGTCGTTCGGCATGCGGTGAGTCTAGCTTTCTGTCAGATCGACAGGAAGCGTTTTGCAGAAATTGGTGCTCGTGGTCATTTGATTTGTTGGTGTGTGTAGAGAAGCCTGTGTTTTTGGTGTTTCTGATGGTCTATAAGTACTTTTTGGGGGCGGTGGGATTCGGTAGAGAGGCAGCGCAGATCAGAGGCTTGTCCGGAGGAGTGCCGGAAGCCCGTGGTTGGATGCAGCCCATGGATGTGTACGAGGCGCGCGTCATGCAGGCGGGTTACAACTTCTGCGAAAGCGAGGTGATGGAAGTGATCTTGCTTCGGTTCGGTGGACAGATGTCCGCTTTCGGATACTTTGTCATCGAACGAGGAGATTGCAGTGCCCAAGGCCCGCCCCGCGTACCCGCCCGAGTACCGCGACCAGATCATCGCTCTGGCCCGCTCGGGCCGTAGTCGCGAGGACCTGGCCGCTGAGTCCGAGCCCTTGGCCCAGACCATTCGCACCTGGATCAAGCAGGCCCACATCGACTCTGGCCATGTAGAAGGCACCACCAGCGAT
>NZ_CBDRFA010000128.1:0-11585 GCF_965343085.1 Nocardiopsis synnemataformans
CCCCGGTTCAGCCCGAGGAGACGGTGCCGGGGGACGCCTCGGGGGAGGCGCCGCTCCGGAACAGGTCCGGCTCGATGTAGACCAGCGTGGCGATGGGCACTGCCGTCCGGACGCGCTCCCCGGCCTCGTTGATCGCCCGCGTGATCCGGCCCGCGTCCTCCAGCAGGATCACCGGCAGCTCGGGGGACTCGGAGCGGCGGACGAACTGCACCCAGGTCGCCTTGCCCCGGACGGGGTTGGACTCCTTGATCGCCGTGCGCATGGCGAACGACTCCAGCACGATCGCCACCAGCAGCACGGCCACGGGGACCTATTGTTGCCAGGACGTGATCGGCTCGGGGTGGGAGATCTTGTGCCAGGCCTCGTAGAGCGCGTGAACAGCACGATCGCCACCATGAACGCGTACACGTAGCGCTCGCGGCCGTAGCCGAAGGGGTGCTCCTCGGTGGCGCCCCGGCGGGCCCGCCTGCCGCCGATGAGCAGCAGCGCCTGGTTGCTGGAGTCGGCGCCCACCGTGCCCCTCCCCGGGCGGGGCCGCGACCGGCGGCGCGGGCCGCCCGCGGGCGCCGACCGGTCGGGCCGGACCGCGGCCGCCGGTAGGATCGTGCGCGTGAATGACGCGCACGACGACACCTACGACGACCTGCCCGAACAGATGCGGGTCCGGCGCCAGAAGCTGGACCGGCTGCGGGAGGAGGGCACCGACCCCTTCCCCGTGACCTTCCCGCGATCCACGTCGATCGGGGCCGTGCGCGACAAACACCAGGGACTGGAACCGGACACCCGCACGGGTGCGGAGGTCTCCGTCGCCGGACGCGTCATGCTCTACCGCACCGGCGGCAAGCTGTGCTTCGCCACCCTGCGCGACGAGACCGGCGACATCCAGATCATGCTGTCCCTGGACCAGGTGGGCCAGGAGCGTCTGGACGCCTGGAAGGCCGACGTCGACCTCGGCGACCACGTGGGCGTGGAGGGCGAGGTCATCACCTCCCGCCGCGGCGAGCTGTCGATCCTGGTGACCGGCTGGACGCTGACCGCCAAGTGCCTGCGTCCGCTCCCGGAGAAGCACAAGGGCCTGACCGACCCCGAGGCCCGGGTGCGCCAGCGCTACGTCGACCTCATCGTCAACCCCGAGTCCCAGCAGATGGTGCGCCGCCGCTCGGCCGCCATCCGCGCGATCCGGGAGGGGCTCGCCTCCCGCGACTTCGTCGAGGTCGAGACGCCCATGCTGATGCGGGTGCACGGCGGCGCCACGGCGCGCCCGTTCACCACCCACATCAACGCCTACGACATGGACCTGTACCTGCGCATCGCCCCCGAGCTGTCCCTCAAGCGGTTGGTCGTGGGCGGCCTGGAGAAGGTCTTCGAGGTCAACCGGAACTTCCGCAACGAGGGCGCGGACTCCACGCACAACCCCGAGTTCACGATGCTGGAGTTCTACCAGGCCTACGCCGACTACAACGTCATGGCCGACCTGACCCGCGAGCTCATCCAGGAGGCGGCGCGCGCCGTGTTCGGCTCGACGGTGGTCGAGCGGGACGGGCGGACCTACGACCTGGGCGGGGAGTGGCCGCAGGTCACCCTGTACGGGGCGGTGTCCGAGGCGCTGGGCGCCGAGGTCGACCCGCGCACGCCGATCGACGAGGTCCGCCGCCTGGCCGACTCCCGGGGAGTGGAGTACGACCCCTCCTGGGGACAGGGCAAGCTCGTCGAGCACCTCTTCGAGGAGCTGGTGGAGCACACGCTCGTCCAGCCCACCTTCGTGCGCGACTTCCCGGTGGAGACCAGCCCGCTCACCCGGCAGCACCGTGAGGACCCGCTGCTCACCGAGAAGTGGGACCTCATCGGGTTCGGCATGGAGATGGGCACGGGCTACTCGGAGCTGGTCGACCCGGTCGAGCAGCGCGAGCGCCTCACCCGGCAGTCGCTGATGGCCGCGGAGGGCGACCCCGAGGCGATGCAGTTGGACGAGGACTTCCTGCGGGCCCTGGAGTACGGAATGCCGCCGACCGGCGGTGTGGGCGTCGGTATCGACCGCCTGCTCATGGCCTTCACCGGAAAGAACATCCGGGAAACTGTCCTTTTCCCGCTCGTGAAGCCTTCCGGGGATTGAGCCGGAGCACCATGGGCCCGGATTTGCCGGGGATATAACGGCATCGGTCGGATGACCGAAAGGCGGAGCGGGGCCGTCGCGCACGCGGTGTGGCGGCCCCGCCCCCTCCGCCGGGACAGGGCCCGTACCACGGGTTCCGTCCTCCCGGCCGGACAGGCCGGGCGAACCGGCGGCCACGGACGCGTGTCCCACCGGACAGTTCCGAGGTTTTTTGCCGACCGAGGCGGGGAGAAGTCGACCACTCTCCGCTCAACATTGTTTACGCAGGTCAATGTAGTCAGCGCATTTTCCCTTCCATTACTTTGTCACGGAAGGGCTCACTATAACTACACATGGTGATTTATCGGGTCTTGACGGTACCATCTCTGCGGCCTAGCGTGCTGTGAGCGGGTCGAGACCCGTGGAGTTTGCCGAAGTGGATCGAGAACGACGGTAAGCGGGGAGAAGGGCCGCCGGACGCGGTCCGAGCCCCCGCGCGTATGTGCGCCCTCGGTGGAGTCTGTCCGTCCCAGCCTCCAGCGAACCGGCCCCTGCGACGTCCGTGCGCCCGCCCCCAGTCCCTGTGCCAGAGGGATACGTGGGGGACAGCGGTGCGCCCGGGGTGTCCGTCGCGCCGGAACAGGGGGAGACCCGTGTCCGGCGCGCTCGCGTCCACCAGGTGACGAGTCGATGTTCCGCACTCACATGATGAGGGAGGACGGAGTGGAACAGGCCACACTCGTACGACGTACCGCTGATGACCAGGGCACCCTTCAGACGAGGGAGCACCGGGAGAACGTGGTCCCCCTGCAGGCCCGCCCGCGCGAGACGGCTGTGAGCAGCCCCTACGCGCCGGTGGAACTGAACCACGAGGAACTCGAACTGCTCGCCGAGATCGCCACCGGTGTCACCACGGAGGTGGCGGCCCGGCACCTCGAACTCAGCGCGCGCACCCTGCGCCGCCGTATCCGCAACATCTGTGACGTGCTCGGCGTGAACACACCCATCGAGGCGGTCGTCTGGGCCGCGCGGCGCCAGCTCATCTGAGCCGTCCGCGGCACGGGGCCGCGGGCGCACGGCGGCGCGGGGTGCCCTCCGGAGAAGGTGCTCGCCGGAGAAAGGGCGCTCCGGTGGGCGCGGCACCCACCACGGCACCCACCACGGCACCCACCGGAACACCGGTGGGTGCCGACGCGTTTTCGGACCGCGCGCGTCCGCCGGGCGCGGGGCCCGGGCGTAGTCTGGTCCGGCTATGCCCGTTCGCCATGTTCACGTGCGTCGCGCCAGGACGCGCGACGTCGCCGCCGTCCGACGCCTCGTCGACACCTACACCGTCGACCGGCGCGTGCTCTCCAAGAGCACCGTCAACCTCTACGAGGACGTCCAGGAGTTCTGGGTGGCCGAGGCCGAGGTGGTGCCCGACCCCCCGGACCCCGCCTCCCCGTCCGCCACACCCTTCCCCGGCGCCCCCGCGCCCGGAGCGGACCGCGCCGAGCCCCCCGCCGCCGGGATCGAGTACCGCGTGGTGGGCTGCGGCGCTCTGCACGTGCTCTGGGAGGACCTGGCGGAGGTGCGCACCGTCGCCGTCGACCCCTCCCTGCGCGGGTTCGGCGTCGGCCACCGGATCGTGTCCGCGCTGCTCGACACCGCTCGGGAGTTGGGCGTGCGCCGTGTGTTCTGCCTGACATTCGAGACCGGTTTCTTCGCCAAACACGGCTTTGCCCGGATCCAGGGCACACCCGTCTCCTCCCGCGTGTACGAGGAACTCCTGCGTTCCTATGACGAGGGCGTCGCCGAATTTCTCGACTTGGAGCGGGTTAAGCCCAACACCCTTGGGAACACCCGCATGCTTGTGCACCTCGACGCGGCAACGTGAACCGCCCGGACCTAAAGGTTTTCGCGCTCGCTCGGGACCAAGTTCCCCATACGGGCCGCAGCCGGGCCAACACCGCGTCCTCCCCGCGTCCGCGCAGCTTATGCACAACCGGATGGCGGGGCCGGGGAAGGGGGCGGGTAATGTGTACCCCGGGGGTAGAGTCCCGCCCACACGTTGAAGGAAGTTCCGCGGAGCGGTGGCGAAGGGTCGGGATTTGACACCGGTGGACACGGTGTTCCCCCGCGGACACACCAGGACGCCGAACGCACGGTCGGACATTGACCCCTCATCGGGTTTGCCGGAGGTGTCTCGGGTACGTCCGGTGTCAAACCGGGGGCAAACGATGTCTATGATGTCCGGTATGCGTTTGCCCGGGTGCCTGGCGAGCCACCCCCCCAGGAGCAGCCGACACGGAGTCGGGTATTTGCTGCAATAAGTAACAACCAGGAAGGGTGGACGGCTTCGATGGGGAACTTTTTGTCGTCGGTGCTTCCCCCTGGACTGATCGACGTATTGTCGGCGCTCATCCCACCGGTGGTCGTCGGTGCCGTCTTCTGCACCTTCGTCATCCAGCTGCTGCGCAAGGAGATGGCGCCCCGCCGGATGGACGGAAGCCTGGTCAGCAAGGACGGGGCCGCCGAGGGTGAGGGTGAGGGCAGGGAGGGTTCCGGGGCCGCAGAGCCGGGAGCCGCGAACGCGACGCCGATTGTCCAGGGTGGGGAACGCACCGAATCCGACGGTCGTTGATACGGTACTCGACCGATCACGCGCCCCCGGGGCGCGGCGAACCGGCCACGCGCGTGCGCGGGCCATCTCGCCGATCCCGCGCGCCTGTCGGCGACCCCCGAAACCCGAGACGGTGTCCGGGTGATTTCAGGCACGCCGGGAATTGTCTTCCGCGTTCTCGCGAGATAGCTTTACATTCAGGTGTGGAGACACCGCTCTTCTGAAAGGTTTGATTCCATGGCACAGAAGGTCCAGGTTTTCCTGGTCGACGACCTCGACGGCGGCGAGGCCGAGGAGACGGTGACGTTCGGTCTGGACGGCTCCGTGTACGAAATCGACCTCAGCGCGGGTAATGCGGCCAAGCTCCGTGAGGCCCTTACTCCGTTCGTCGACGCCGCCCGCAAGGCTCCGGCCAAGGCGTCCCGCAGCGCGGGTCGCCGTACCGGCAGCCGGAATGCTCCCAGCCGTGAGCGCAGTGCCGAGATTCGCGCCTGGGCGAAGGCCGCGGGCAAGCCCGTCAATGAGCGCGGCCGTATCCCCGCGGCGATCGTCGCCGAATATGAGGCCATCAAGGGCTAGGTTTGCCGCCGACCCCCGGTTCGCCGAAATGTTGTCAGGTCTTGATCGAATTACGGTCGGTACCTGCCGGGGGGAGACACCCGAACCCGACCATCCCGGGCCGCGGAGCGGCCCAGTGACACGGGATGCCAGGGGATACGCCGGGCCCGCCGGGCCCTTCGGGCGGTACGGAGCACCGGAGAGGGCTCCGCGCCGATGACAGCGGTCTCCCGGCCCCGCGGCTCCAGGCCTCCGCCGCCACACCCACGGGTTGGGCCGGACGGCGAGGCGGGCCGGGGCAGTCCGCCGGAGCGCCGCGACGCCGTGTCCGCGCGCGACCGCCCACGCATGACGGGGCCGCACGCGACGGGACCGCACGCGACCTCTCGGTTCCGGGGAAAGGCACTCGCTTCCGGTCCCGCGACCCCGGTCGCGGGACCCGAGCCCCACCCCTCCCCGCTCCGGTCGACGGCGCGCATTTCCCGCTTTCCCCGCCCGAACGGCCCGGTCGGAAGAACAACACGCGGCTTGTTCGCTCAGAGCCGATAACGCTTACACGTGCGCGGTCCGGGCACTCCTGTGACACAGGGAGAGCCTGGGCCGTTCGCCTTCGGCGTACAGGGAAATCTGACGCCGCAATTGGTAGTTGGATGTTGGGTGAACGCCCTATCGTCGGGGAAAGTCTCTGGCACGGACGGCTGCGGCCGACCGTACGGAGGCCTACGTCTGGTCGGCAGCCGGTCGACCGTTCGGACGGGTGCGACAGCGCTCCCCGGGGCGGTTCATCCCTGTGGGGCCGATATGCGGAAGAGTTGGGTCGGAGTGAACCGTCCCTGCCTGACCGCTCTGTAGAGGAGCGACGAGACATGTTCGAGAGGTTTACCGACCGCGCACGGCGAGTGGTGGTTCTGGCCCAGGAAGAGGCCAGGATGCTCAACCACAACTACATCGGTACGGAGCACATCCTGCTCGGCCTCATCCACGAGGGTGAGGGCGTCGCCGCCAAGGCTCTGGAGAGCCTTGGTATCAGCCTCGAAGCGGTTCGGCAGCAGGTTGAGGAGATCATCGGCCAGGGGCAGCAGGCCCCGTCGGGGCACATCCCGTTCACCCCGCGGGCCAAGAAGGTCCTGGAGCTGTCGCTGCGCGAGGCGCTTCAGCTGGGCCACAACTACATCGGTACCGAGCACATCCTGCTGGGCCTGATCCGCGAGGGCGAGGGCGTGGCCGCCCAGGTCCTGGTCAAGCTGGGCGCGGACCTCAACCGCGTGCGCCAGCAGGTCATCCAGCTGCTGCACGGTTACCAGGGCAAGGAGCCGCAGGCCACCGGTGCCTCGTCGGAGTCCACCCCCTCCACCTCGCTGGTGCTGGACCAGTTCGGTCGCAACCTGACCCAGGCCGCCCGGGAGAGCAAGCTCGACCCGGTCATCGGCAGGGACAAGGAGATCGAGCGCGTCATGCAGGTCCTGTCCCGCAGGACCAAGAACAACCCGGTCCTGATCGGTGAGCCCGGCGTCGGCAAGACGGCCGTGGTCGAGGGTCTGGCCCAGAAGATCGTCAAGGGGGAGATCCCCGAGACGCTCAAGGACAAGCAGCTGTACACGCTGGACCTGGGCGCGCTGGTCGCGGGCAGCCGTTACCGCGGTGACTTCGAGGAGCGCCTCAAGAAGGTGCTCAAGGAGATCCGCACCCGCGGCGACATCATCCTGTTCATCGACGAGCTGCACACGCTGGTCGGAGCGGGCGCGGCGGAGGGTGCCATAGACGCCGCCTCCATCCTCAAGCCCATGCTGGCCCGGGGTGAGCTCCAGACCATCGGCGCGACCACGCTGGACGAGTACCGCAAGTACCTGGAGAAGGACGCCGCGCTGGAGCGCCGCTTCCAGCCCATCCAGGTGGACGAGCCGACCATCAAGCACGCCATCGAGATCCTCAAGGGCCTGCGCGACCGCTACGAGGCCCACCACCGGGTCTCCATCACCGACAGCGCGCTGGTGGCCGCCGCGCAGCTGGCCGACCGCTACATCAGCGACCGGTTCCTGCCGGACAAGGCGATCGACCTCATCGACGAGGCGGGCTCGCGGATGCGCATCCGCCGGATGACCGCTCCGCCGGACCTGCGCGAGTTCGACGAGAAGATCGCCGGTGTGCGCCGCGACAAGGAGTCCGCGATCGACGCGCAGGACTTCGAGAAGGCGGCGTCGCTGCGCGACGACGAGAAGCAGCTCCTGGGCAAGAAGGCGCAGCGGGAGAAGGAGTGGAAGGCCGGCGACATGGACGTCGTGGCCGAGGTGGACGAGGAGCTCATCGCCGAGGTCCTGGCCGCCTCCACCGGCATCCCGGTCTTCAAGCTCACCGAGGAGGAGTCCTCCCGGCTGCTGCGGATGGAGGACGAGCTGCACCGGCGCGTCATCGGCCAGGAGGACGCCATCAAGGCGCTCTCCCAGGCGATCCGCCGTACCCGCGCCGGGCTCAAGGACCCCAAGCGCCCGGGTGGTTCGTTCATCTTCGCCGGTCCGTCCGGTGTGGGTAAGACCGAGCTGTCCAAGACGCTGGCCGAGTTCCTGTTCGGGGACGAGGACGCGCTGATCCAGCTGGACATGTCCGAGTTCATGGAGAAGCACACCGTCTCGCGGCTGTTCGGCTCCCCGCCCGGGTACGTGGGCTACGAGGAGGGCGGCCAGCTCACCGAGAAGGTGCGCCGCAAGCCGTTCTCCGTGGTGCTCTTCGACGAGATCGAGAAGGCCCACAACGACATCTTCAACTCGCTGCTCCAGGTGCTGGAGGAGGGACGTCTCACCGACGCCCAGGGTCGCATCGTCGACTTCAAGAACACGGTCATCATCATGACGACCAACCTGGGCACCCGGGACATCTCCAAGGGCCAGGCCATGGGCTTCGCCAAGGAGGACGACGCCCAGACCAACTACGAGCGGATGAAGGCCAAGGTCAGCGAGGAGCTCAAGACCAACTTCCGGCCCGAGTTCCTCAACCGTGTGGACGACATCATCGTCTTCCACCAGCTGACCGAGAAGGAGATCTTCCAGATCGTGGATCTGATGATCACGAACCTGGACGGCCGTCTCAAGGAACGGGACATGGGGATCGAGCTGCGCCCGAAGGCGAAGCAGGTCCTGTCCGAGCGCGGGTTCGACCCGGTGCTGGGCGCCCGTCCGCTGCGCCGGACGATCCAGCGGGAGATCGAGGACCAGCTGTCCGAGAAGATCCTGTTCGGCGACCTCAAGGCGGGTCAGATCGTGGTGATCGACGCCGAGGGCGAGGGCACGGACGCCAAGTTCACCTTCAAGGGCGTGCCCAAGCCGGCCGAGGTGCCGGACACGCCCGAGGTCGAGGAGTCGGCCGCGGGCAAGCGGGAGTAGTACCGCCCGGCCGCGCCTGACATCGGGGGCACCCCCGCGGGGGTGCCCCCTTCGTCGTGGGGACGGGGGCGTGTTCGGCGGACACCGCCTGTCGCGCAGCAGGGTGTGTGGTCGCCGGACATGTTCTAAGGTGCGAACGTGACTCATCCAGATCCCCGACAGCACGATCCGTGGCAGGCGCGGCAGCCGCAGCCCGGACCCGCTCCCCACGGCCCCCGGCCGGGTGAGGCGTCCCCGGGACACCATGGCGCGGTCCCGCCCGGCGGCCCTTCCCCGAGCGGCGGCCCGCCTCCCCCGGGGTGGTTCCCCCCGGGCGGAGCGCCGCCCACGGGGCCGCAGGGACCCCACGGAGGTCCTCACGGCCCCCAGGGGCCCTACGGTCCGCCCGGTCCGTACCCGAACCAGCCCCAGCCGCGCAAAAGGGGCGGGACCGGCCTGATCATCGGGGCCGTCGCCCTGGTCGTCGTCCTCATGGTGGGCGGCGGGATCGCCGCTGTGTCGCTGTTCTCCGGCGGTGGCGGCGGCACCTCCGCGGAGGGCGTCGGCGAGGTGCGGTACTACGAGGGCCTGTCCAGCGAGCACGTGGACGAGGGCGAGACCGTCGACTACGAGATGTTCCCGCCCGCGGGCGGGCCGCACTACCCGGTCTGGCAGAACTGCGGTGTCTACGACCAGCCCCTGCGCTCGGAGTACGTCGTGCACGCCCAGGAACACGGCGCCGTGTGGATCGCCTACGACCCCGGGCTCTCCCAGGCCCAGGTCCAGACCCTGGCCGGGTACTACTCGCCAGGCGACTACCTGGTGGTCAGCCCCGTGGAGGGCCTGCCCGCCCCGGTGGTGGCGTCGGCCTGGGGCTCCCAGATCCTCCTGGAGGACCCCGAGGACCCGCGCCTGGCGGAGTACCTCGTCGAGTTCGTCCAGGGTGAGAACACCCCCGAGCCGGGCGCGCCGTGCAGCGACGGCCACTCCGGCACCGAGGCCGACCCCGCGGGGGAGACCGGGACCGCCGCGGCGCGGTACTCCGGCCCGCGGACCTGAGGCGTCCCCGGCCGCGCCGTCCGGGGACGGCACCGGACCAGGGTGCACCCGCCTCCCGGCCGCTGACCGAAGGCGGCACCGGTCCGGGACGCCGTGCGGCGACCGGCTTCCCCAGGCCGGGGCGCGCTCAGCTCGGCAGGGCGTACCGGCCGTCGTCCAGGGGGTCCACCAGGCCGTCGGAGACCAGCGCGTCCAGGGCCCGCTCGCGTTGGACGCGGTCGTCCCAGACGACGTCCAGCGCGCCCTTGGGCACCGGGTGGGCGGAGTCGCGCAGCACCGCCAGCAGCCGTCCGCGCACCTGCCGGTCGGTGCCCGCGTAGGTCTGGCCGCGCCGGGGCGGGCCGTCGTAGGCGGGCTTGCCCGCGAGCCGCCAGGCGCACTGGTGGGCGATCGGGCAGTCCGCGCACGCGGGCGTGCGAGCGGTGCACACCAGCGCGCCCAGCTCCATGACGGCCACGCCCCAGCGGGCGGCCACCGAGGGCGCGGACGGCAGCAGGGACTCGGCGAGGGCGGTCTCCGCCTTCGTCTGTGTTTTCGGCGGGTACTGGACCCCGGTTTCGGCTCTCGCCAGGACACGCCGAACGTTCGTGTCCAGAATGGCGTGCCGCTGACCGAAGGCGAAGCTCGCCACCGCCGCGGCGGTGTAGGCGCCGACGCCCGGCAGGGACAGCAGCGTGGCGTGGTCGTCGGGGACCCGCCCGCCGTGTTCCCCGGTGATCGCCACCGCGCACGCGTGCAGGCGCAGTGCCCGGCGCGGGTAGCCGAGCCGGTTCCACATGCGCACCGCCTCCCCGGAGGGCTCCCGGGCCAGGTCGGCGGGGGTGGGCCAGCGCTCCATCCAGGCGCGCCAGGCGGGCAGGACGCGCACCACGGGCGTCTGCTGGAGCATGATCTCGCTGACCAGGACCGACCATGGGGAGGCGTCGGGCCGACGCCAGGGAAGGTCGCGGGCGTGGCTCTCATACCACGCCAGAACCGGGGTGCTGTAAGGGTTATCGCTCATCTTTAACTGGGAATCGGCGGGTTGAGTAGGTGAGGTACACGCAAAACCGCAATACTACGGCGCATGGCGTCAAGTACCGGACAACCAGGAGCCGTCAGCCGCGAGACCTACTGGAAGCGGCGTGCCTTCGTGCTGGCCGGGGCCCTTCTGGTGCTCGCGCTCATCGCGTACGCCTGCCGTCCCTCCGGCGACGAGAGCGGCGAGCCGACCCGCTCGGACGCGGGCATCGAGGCCTCTCCCAGTGTCTCACCCACCGAGCCCTCCGCGGACGCGAGCGAGGAACCCGGGGCCGATCCCTCCGAGGGGGCGCGGGAGAGCGCCGATCCCTCCGAGGGCGCTGAGGACTCCGAGGGCTCCGACGGCGCCGCGGCCGGTGACGGCGACTCCGCCGGGGGCGGGGAGGGCGGCGAGGTGCCCGCTCCGGAGCGTCCTGAGGACCTCTGCCGCCCGCAGGACGTCGTGGTGACCTTCGAGTACGCGGAGGAGGGCCAGGAGGTCTACGGCGCCGGCGCCAACCCGGGCTTCAGGATCACCGTGGTCAACACCGCCGAGCAGACCTGCACCGTGGACGTGGGCGGCGAGGCCATGGAGATCCGCATCCACTCGGGCGACGACCGGATCTTCTCCACCGCCGACTGCGCGGAGAACAAGAGCGCGGAGAAGCGCCAGATCAGCAGGGGCGTCCCGCACGAGTACACGTTCACCTGGGAGCGGCTGCGCTCCTTCGAGGACTGCCGCGGCACCGACGCCTCGGCCCAGCCCGGCTGGTACCGGGCCAACCTGCACGGGGGCTACGCCGGGGACCAGCCCGAACTGCCGTTCCAGCTCAAGGCCTGAGCCGCCGCACGACACGGGGCCGGGGGGGGGGGGGGAACCCCCGCCCCCCCCCCCCCCGCCCGCTGCCCCCGGCCGACC
>NZ_CBDRFA010000129.1:0-11356 GCF_965343085.1 Nocardiopsis synnemataformans
GGGGGGTGTCTCTCCCCCTCCCCCCCCCCCACCCCCGGTCGTGACCTCTAAGTGACTAGCAGAGAGATCGACCGATCCCACGGTAACGCAACAACCCGTGCGTACGCACTCGCGCACAGAGCCTGAAACGCGCCTCCTCGCGCAGGCGGGCGGGCTCCAACTCAGGCCGCCGCCAGGTACTCGCGAAGTCGGCCACGCGCCTGCCCGTGCGTACGCACCGCTCAGGGAGTGCGGGCCGGTTGGCGCACGCTGCCAGCACCTCACGCACTCCTCCCACCTCCACGAAGGGAGAAACCCATGATCACCCTGACCCACACCGGCCTGCGTGTGCCTCCGACCTATGTCCACGTCACCGCAACCCAGCGGATCGGTTCGGGGGACGACGGCATCGAGATCGCGACCGTACGGCAGCGGCGTACGCTTCTGGGCCACACCACCCACACCCACGACGGCCCCACCCGGTTCGTCGGGGTCGACCAGCGCGCCGCCTACGTCGTGTGGTCCTTCGCAATGCAGACCGCCCTGTTCAACCCCGGTCTCACCGAAGCCACCGTGCTCGACCACCTCATCGCGGAACACGACTGGGAACTGGCGGTTCGCGACGCCCGTCGGCGGCGGTGCTACCTGCTGCGGGTCATCGACGCCTCTGGCCTCCCCGCGCAGGCGAAACTCCTCGACATCGCCGCCTCCTACCCGGACTATCCGGCCGCCGTGCACGCCGCGCGGAAGCGCTCCCTCCCGTCGGAGGCGGCCCGCAGCGAGCTGTGGACCGGTGACGTCTGGACACAGATCCACTCCGACCAGCAGCACACCGCTGAGGAGACGTCATGATCACGCTTCCCCACACCGGGTTGCAGGTTCCCCACACCGACGTTCGGGTCACCTACGTCACCCCCACCGGGAGGGGCGAAGGGGTGTCCGCTGTCGTCAAGAACGCAGGGCGCACGCTCGGAGTCATCACCCTCAGCGCACGCCGTGACTTCGTGCGGCTCGAAATGCCCAGGGCGGAGCGCCGGGTTTTGGAGCGGTTCGCCGATCAGTGCCGAGACAGCGACGACCAGCCGCTGCCCCGAGCACAGGTGTGGGACCTGCTGGTGGCCGAACGCCACTATCAGCAAGCGGTAGAGGAAGCCCAGCGGGAACAACGCGTTCTCATGCGGACCTTCTTCCGCGACGGTCCGCCGAAGCTGCACAGCGTCGGAGCGAACGGTCCTGTGCCTCCCAGGGCTGAACTCCACGTGTGTGCCACTGTGGAACTGGAACCTGAGGTGATCCGAGCCGAAGCCTGGCTGCATGGCCGATGGGTGCAGGTTCGCCCTGCCGAGTAAGCACCTTTGCTCGTGCCTGTCTGCGGAGTCCAACGCGACCGGAGACAGGCACTTCTTGTGCGTTCTGTGCAGGAAGGTCCGGCTTGTGGACGACACAAAGGCGTCGCAGCTGTGCCGTCGCCGCACTGATGTCAACAGGCTGTGCTGGGGTTCGCTGGAGGGTGCGCGCGGTCGCGTGCGGTTTTCCAGCGTTGCACGATGGTAGTTGTGCCCTGTCTGACTGGTGAGACAAGCCTGGTCTACGGTAGGAAGAGTTCAAGGACTGCCTTGACAGGAAGGGGAAATATCCGTTCTCAGGAAGCTGGAAAAACGGTTGCTTTCCTCTGGTAAGACTGCAGGTCATGAAGTCTGCGCCCCGTGCATGCGGGGATGGCCCCCCACCCACGCACACCTCACGACCAGGCAGAACCTGCGCCCCGTGCATGCGGGGATGGCCCACGAATTGGGTCCCCACGCTCCCCAGACGTAGGCTGCGCCCCGTGCATGCGGGGATGGCCCCCCTCACGCATTCCGCTGCACGCCTACTCGCAACTGCGCCCCGTGCATGCGGGGATGGCCCGCCGAGTTCCTTGTCGAAGTCCTCGACGCCGTACTGCGCCCCGCGCACGCGGGGATGGTCCCGCCGAGATCGACGACCTCACGAAGGAGGTCGACTACTCCCTGCGCACGCGGGGATGGCTTCCTCTGCCTCATCTGGGGTTGTAAGGCCGGATCAGGGTCTATCTGAAGAACGGTCGCTCCTGACCACTAGTGTCAGGATGCCCACTGCCGCCCCGAACGCGGCACCGGCAGCCAACAGAGCATCGGGCCAGGAAGCCCCTGCCGCCAACCGCAGTGTCCCTGCGAGGACACCGC
Organism: Nocardiopsis synnemataformans; assembly: GCF_965343085.1. Classification (NCBI taxonomy): domain Bacteria; kingdom Bacillati; phylum Actinomycetota; class Actinomycetes; order Streptosporangiales; family Nocardiopsidaceae; genus Nocardiopsis; species Nocardiopsis synnemataformans. The sequence continues at coordinate 2,184 of NZ_CBDRFA010000129.1, forward strand.
ACCCCGTGCTGCCCAACAGGATGAGCGCAGCGCGCACCTCAATCATCTTCACTCCCTTCACACCGGGGCTTCCGGTCACTATCAAGCCTGAAAGCAGCCACACCCCGATGCTCCGCCCGCTTTCTTTGGACTGATCGAGAGCACGAGACGGCCCCTGTAGTGCTTGCCAGAGCCAGAGATCGTTTACGCTTGTCCTAGCTTGTCCTAGCTTGTCCTAGCTTGTTTCTGCTTGCTGAAGGTTGCCCAAAGGAGTTTTGGGATGGTGAGGTCGATCCGGATGCCCTCGCAGAAGGAGTTGCCTCCAGGGCCGCAACGCAGGTTCATGGAGACGCTGTTCCGCTTGTGGGTCGATGCCGGGATGCCGACGATGGAGGCGGTGAGTCAGGCAGCTGAGGACGCGCCTCCGCAGGAGGGGGCCGCGAGCAAGGAGACGGTGCGCAAGATGCTCATAGGCAAGACCGTGCCTCACACCTGGCAGAACGCTGAAGCAGTCTTTCTCGGTCTGTCAATGATGGCCAGCCTCAACCCCGACCGGCTAGTGGTGCATACCGAGGACCTAAACGATTATGAGCCTCCTGATCCAGAGCCCGCACGGATGCTCTTTCGCCGGTTTTGGGCTGACGCCCGTGGAGTCACGGACTACATGCACGGGACCATGCGGGACTACACTCCTCCGCCCAAACCAACCGGTGGAGGCTTCGGTGGATTCAGTGACGAGCCGCCGTTCTAAGAACTGTCTCGTGCTTGGTTTGTCGGAGGCTCTAGCATGTACCTGCACAAGACAAGGTGAGACCTATCTCCCTGCGCACGCTGGGATGGCCCTTGACCTGCACCGCAGCAAGGACGTTATGTTTTCTGTGCCCCGCGTACGCGGGGATGGTCCCCGAGGACTTCACGACGCTCCTGGCGCAGACGCCTGCTCTCCGCGCACACGGGGATGGTCCTGCCATGGTCCGGGAGACTCCGCAGGGCGACATCTGCTCCCCGAGCACGCGGGGATGGTTCAGTGGGAGGACGCCGGTCGGACGGCGCCAGCGAACGCGTTCGCGTAGTAGGGCATGTCGATCGGATCGAGGCGCACGACCTTCCCTGTTGAGGGGGCGTTGATCATCTGCCCATCTCCGACGTACATGGTCACGTGCCCCGGCTGAGGGCCGGGGCCGACGTTGAAGAACAGCAAATCTCCTGGCTGGATCTGGGACAGGTCGACGTGGGTGCCGTGGGCGAACTGGTCGGTGGTCACTCGGGGGATGGAGACGCCAGCGGCTTCCCAGGCGCGCATGACCAGGCCTGAGCAGTCGAAGGCGTCCGGCCCAGAGCCACCCCAGACGTAGGGCTTGCCGAGCTGCTCCAGAGCCCACTCCACCGCCCGACGACCAGCCCCGCTACTGCCGTGAGACCCGACACCGACCGAGAGCCGGTCATAGTGGTCGATCTCGGCCATGACCTCGTCCACGTACCAGCCAGCGGGGTTGTACCGGAACAGAGCCTCCTCCAGATCACTCCGGTTCGAGAAATCCACGGGTGCGCCCTGGGAACTCTGGCACAGCTCCACCGCCGTCGAGGCGACGGAGTCGTAGACGTTGTGCGGATCTGCCCGGCCGTCTCCGTTGCCGTCGATCCCATACCTGTCCCAGTTCGCGGGCAGGTGCTGGGTGACCCCCACCGCCCGGTCGTACTCGGTGTCTCCGTCCCATCTGCCGTCGTCGGTGTCGTAGTGGGGGGTGAGGTTGCCCCCGACACCGGAGCCGTCCAGGCGCGGGCCGACGAACGGCGGGGCGGTGGTGCCGTCGGGGGCGATGTCGGCGGTGGCGCCGTGGTCGGACTCCACCGCTCCGATCCCGGCCAGGACGGACCAGCGCATGCCGGTGCAGTGGGCGTACTCCTCGCCTTCTAGGAGGGTGGGTCCGCGCGCGTAGGCGTCCAGCAAGGTCGGGTCGATGCCCTCCACCTGCTCGGGTGCCATCCTGGTGGGGGCGTCGACGGCGAAGAGCGCCACCGAGATCAGCAGTGCGGGGGCGAGGAGGACGCCCACGCCGAGGGTGAGCCCGCAGCCGAAGCTAGCCACGTGCCTCCCTCCAGTCGAACAGGGCCGGTTGATGAGCCTCTTCCTCGACCAGCCCCGTCAGGTGCCGGGGTCGCAGGTGCGGGTCGTCCAGGCGGGTCCACACCTGGCGGGCGGGGTGGTCGCCGTGGACCGCGGTGGCCACAGGCACGGGGGTGGTGGCGCCCAGCGCGCGGCGGATGTGGGCCTCGCGCTTGCGGGAGGGTAGGTAGAACAGCACGACTCCGTGCACGGACGCCGAGGCCAGCTCGTGGTAGGCGTCGAGCTTGGCGGACAGGCGGCGCAGCCGCTCGGTGCCGTTGTCGAACTCCAGGAAGAAGGACACCGACGCGTCCCCCACGGTCCACACCCCGGCGCCGTCGGGCCGCACGATGTCGCCCCACAGGTCGGCGCACTCTCCCTCGGTCCACCACCGCAGGCGTGCGTCGTGGCTCTTCTCGCGGGCGTGGGCGTACAGGTCGGTGAAGACCTGGTTGATGCCCAGGGTGTGGGAGAGCTGGGTGCTGGTGACGTTGGCCAACACCCGGTCGCGGCGGTAGCCGAACTCGCGCAGGGTCATGCCCTCGTCAGCGGCCAGGATCTCCGCGCCGGGGGAGTCGAGCACGTAGTGCCACGGGGAGCCGCCGCGCGGCTGCCAGGGGCGGAGACGGTCCAGGGCGCGGAGCCGGTAGAGGGTGGACAGGCGCTGCTTGGCGGTGTTGTAGGAGTTCCACCCCAGCGCGGTGAGCTGGTCGGTGGTGAGCACGCGGTGGCGCCAGATCAGCCGCATGAGGCGGCGATCGCGGTCGGTCAGACGCCGGGCGAGCGTCTTGATCACCTCGGGAGAGCTGCGGGGACGGATGGGGGCGCGGTGGTCGGGGCGCAGGATGACGGACACGGTGAAAACCTCCAGGAGGAGTGGCGGTCACGGTCGGGTGCGGTTGGCTCGGGCGGCCTTGCGCACGGCGGTGGCTCGCCCCGGCACGGGTGGCGGGAGCGGCCGGGTACGCAGGGTGAAGGCCGGGGACAGCGCCCCGTTGGTCACCAGGCGTGCGGCGGCCTGGTAGCGGGCCAGGTGGGACAGGTCGTGCTCGGTGAGTTCGGGGTGGACGTGGCGCACCAGCGCCCGAGCGTCCTCGGGGCTGAGGTCGAAGAAGACCTTGGAGCGGGCGTTGGTGCTGGTCGCCTCGCGCAGGTCACGGGGGAGCTGGGCCAGGTCCTGGTGGGCGATCACCAGCCCTGCCCGGTAGGCGCGTGCCTCGGCGAGCATGTCCCCCAGCCCGTAGGGCAGGGTCAGGAAGTTGTGTGCCTCGTCCAGGAAGATGCCGATGTCGCGGCGCTCGGCCTCGCGCTGGCGCGCCCGGGACAGCACGGCGCTCCAGGTCTGGGCCAGCACCAGCGACCCCAGCAGGGCGGAGGTGTCCTCGCCCACCACCCCCTTGGGCAGGCGGGCGATGATCACCGCGTCGGAGTCCAGCAGAGCTGGCAGGTCCAGCGCCTCGCGTGGGCGCGCGGCCAGCAGGTCGCGGGCGAAGTCGCGCAGCAACACCGCGCGCAGCTTGTTCAGCAGCGGCGCGGTCGCATGGGCGCGGGCCTGGTCGGACAGGCCCTCGTACCAGCGCCAGAACCCGGCCAGCACCGAATCACCGTCCAGGTGGGCCGTGGCGCGGCGGCGGAAACTCGCGTTCTCCAACAGCCGTGGCACGTTGGACAGGGAGGCCTGCGGGGTGGCCGACAGGGTCAGGCAGCACGAGCGCAGGATGTCGTCGGTGCGCGGCCCCCAGGACTCGCGGTAGATCCGGGAGAAGATACCGGTGACCAGGTCGGCGGTGCGCACCGGATCGGAGCCGCCGAGCACGTTCAGGCTCGGCGGTGGCGCGTCGTCGTCCGGGTCGATCAGGACCACCCGGTCCAGGGCCGATTCCGGCATCCGGGAGAGCAGCAGGTCGGATTCGCCCTTGGGCTCGATGATCACGCAGCCGCGCCCCTTGGCGATGTCGTCCAAGGCCATGCCCATGAGCAGTGTGGTCTTGCCGACGCCTGTGCCGCCGATGATGTGGGTGTGCTGGCGCGCGTCCGCGGTGCGCTGGGCCACGGTGCGCCGCTCGCTCTGCTCGGCGGTCCCCAGCACCCGGGCCTGTGGCATGTCGGTGGCCACCTGGGGCGGAGGCGGCACTGGACGAGCGGGAGCACGCTGGAGCCCGGGAACCGTCTCGTCCAGCGGAAGGTGGGCGATGGCGGCCAGTTCGCGTGCCGTGAGCAGGTCGCCGGAGCCCATGACACGTGCTTCGGCCCGGTATCGGGGCAGGACCCACACCCGGCGGCGTTGGTAGTAGTTGTGGCCGCTGAACACCGCCCAGGCGGCTGCCACGGCGTGCGCTCGCCCCCTGCGCCGCTGGCGAGCCTCCCCGCTGCGGCCAGGAGAGGCAACCAGGTACCGGACCTGCGTTTCCAGACGCGGCTGGGTGGACTTGTTCAGGATCGCCTGGATCTCACGCCCGGCCTCAGGGCGCAGCGCCAACAGGTTCACCGCTCGGTGCTGGCCCGGTGTGAGGGCGTCGAACACGTTGCCGCGCGGGGTGTAGTCGTAGCGCAGCGACGCCGCCGCGCGGTTGGCGCGGCGCAACCGACGCCCCGTGACCGGGCGCACCGCCACCTGCACCAGGACCTCCTCGTCCTTGGACAGATCCCCGGCCGCGCCGATCAGGGCACGTAAGGGGTCTTCCTCGAACCGGTCCTTGAGGGGGTAGTGGTCCGGGCGGGCCAGACGGACGCCACCCGCGTGCACATACACGTCCGTGGGAGGACTCACCACCCGGCGGGTGGTGGCCGATGCTCCTGGCCAGGCCGAGGAGATCGCCCGCTCCACCATGCCGGGCGGGAGCGGCCCGGGCACCCACACGCGGATGCGCAGCCCGTACACGCTCATGGCGTACTCCCACACCAGGTGCGGCTGCCCCAGCAGCAGGCGTTTCCAGAGAGGGCGCAACGTGCCCAGCATCTGACGCCACAGGTCCTCAGCCCCGGCCAGGTCGCTGCGGGGTGGAGGCAGGATCTCCACCAGGCGGGCGCCGCTTCGCCACCGCAACTGCCGCGCCCACCCCAGGACGTAGCGGACGAGAACCAGGCCGACCACCGCGGGTGGGATAGCCGCTGCGAGAGTGAAACCGAAGGAGAACGCCCATCCGGCGATGGCGGCCCCCAACGTCGCGGGCAACTCTCCGAGATCGACGAGCCAGCCGCTCACAACAGCTCCTCCCCGTCATCGTCTGCCAGGTCCGCGAACGGGGTGTTCTCGTCGGGACGGGTCGAAGCCAGCTCTGCGGGGTCGGTGGTGACCAGGGCGTGTTCGGCGTCGCTGGCCACCACCCGGTAGGCCACCCGCAGATCCGCGCCACTGCACAACAGCGCGTCGCCGGGGGATGCGGTGAGCAGGTACTGCTGCTCTCCCTCCGACAAGGCGAAGGCGTCGGCGACCTGATCGATGGCCTGGGGCGCCTGCCGCATGAGGATCTGCGTCGCGCTGTTGGCGACGATCGCCTTGCCCAGTTCGCTGCCGAGCACGTCCGCGGCGTCCTGTGTGGCCAGACCGAACGCGGTCCAGCGTTTGCGTGCGGCCTTGGCCAGACGAAACAGGAAGCGGGCGCCTTCGGGTTCCTGCATCAGGATCCATCCCTCGTCCACCAGCACCATGCGCGGGTGGTCAGGGGTGGCATCGGCCACGGTCCGCCAGATCGAGTCCAACGCCAGCAGCGTGCCGACCGCCTTGAGTTCGTCGGGCAGCTGACGCAGCGACCACGACACCAGGTGGCCGGTCGGACGCTGGGTGGTGGGAGCGCGAAACAGTTCGGAGTAGGACCCGTTCACGAACGGCTGGAGCTGGACCGCCAGGTCTTGGGCGTGCTCGTCGGAGTCGGCTTCCAGAGCGGCCACCAGATCCGCCAACAGCGGTGCCGGGCGGGACCAGGTCTTTTCGTCGGCGGTGATCCCGGTCTCCCTGTAGGTGGCGACCAGAGCCCGGTCCAGCGCGGAACGTTGCCGTGCGGACAGGGCACCGCCGAGCATCACCGCCATCAGGGTGTGCAGGAACAGCGCACGCCTGGACACCGCGTCGCGCCGCGCGGAGGCATCCAGGGCCAGATCGAGCGGATTGAGGTGGACTCCTGGTGCGCCCAGGCCGATGACCGTGCCGCCCACGGCTCGGGTGAGACGGGTGTACTCGTCCTCGGGGTCGATGACCGCCGCAGTGACCCCGGTATACAGGGAACGCAGCAGGTCGAGTTTGCAGAAGTAGGACTTGCCCGCGCCGGAGCGGGCGAGCACGACCGAGTTGTAGTTGTCGGACGCCCATCGGTCCCAGACCACTACGCCCGCGCTGCTGGCGTTGAGGCCGTAGAGCACCGCGCGGTCGCTGGTCCGCACGGCCAGGTCCGGACTGGCGAACGGAAAGGAGGCGGCGAGCGCGTGGGTGTCCATGCTCCGCCGCTGGTCCAGCAGGTCCACGCCCAGCGGCAGACCAGAGATCCACCCCTGGAGCTGGCGGTAGGAGGCGGGACGGGCGTCCAACAGCATCGACGAACACAGGGATCGGACATGGTCGACCTCTTCGGCCAGAGCCTCCTGCGAGGCGGCGTGCACGGTGAGGTAGAGCCCGACGCGAAACAGCTTGCCCTCACCGCGGGCCAGCGAGGCGGCCATCTCCCGGGCGTCCTCGGCGGCCACCTCAGCCTCGAAGTCCTCCAGCTTGCCCTTCTCCGCCGTGGTGCGACTGGAAGCCTCCAGCTTCGACATCTGCCTGCGCAGCCGGTCGGCGGCGGTCTGCGCAGGGATCGGTTCGATGTGCAGAGACACGTCGAGCCGCCCCGGGTAGGTCAGCAGGGGCTCCATCCACCCGTGGCCCACCTCGGCGGGGTAGCCAGTGACAGCCCAGGACGCGCTCACCCCGCCTCCCACACGCAGATGGCGTACGGTGACCTCCACCTCGGCGGGTACGGCCTCACATGCGGAGGAGGTCTTCCTCCTGTTCTTGCGCCCGCGCATCACTTCTCCTGTCCGCTGGCAGGGCCGGTGATGACCGCGTCGGATGCCGCCAGCCCTTCGGGCGGTACGTGACGACTGGAAGGATCAGCGGCCGAGACAAGCACAGCAAAGACCTCCGGACCAGTGAGCACACGAGCACGTGAACCAGCGGAGGCCAGGCCACGCACGGCGTCCTCGGCCCGTCGCCGCACCGAGACGGCCCCATGGGAGACATCTCCGGGCTCGGTAAGCACCAGGACGATCTGCCGCCGCAACAGGTCCCGGGACCGGGATAGGTCCGAGAGGTAGTCGGCGTGATCACGGGCCGCGCGCTCCAACTCCGGATGCGGCAGGTTCGGCGCGGCCTGGTCGAGTGCGTCCACGAGCGGATCCAGACGGATCGACTCCGCGCGGACGAGGAGCTGTACCGGGGTGTTGAGCGAGTTGAGGTAGGACGCGAACCCGTTCACCAGCCCGGCCTGCTCGGCGGGGGTGCGTAGCGCGAAACTCACCGTGGAGCACGACACCAGCACCGCGCAGCCGTGTTCGGCCAGGTCGACCACACCGTCGTCGGCGATCGACCGCACCGGCAGGTTCAGCGGGGACGGAAGCGGCGGCGGTGCGGCGTCGATCCACGACGGCACCCCGGCCGCGCCGAGGTCTCCGGTGATTCGGCGTTTGGGGGAGCGGGCGAACCGGAACGCGGCCAGTAGCAGGCGGTCCAGGCTCAACCCGTCGCGCTGGACCAGCGCCGCGGCCACCGCCGCGCCCATGACCGGAACCGCGACGACCACGATCACGATCGGGGACACCAGATGACCGAGCACCGAGTAGGCGGCCCACAGCCCGATCCCCGGAACACCGATGATCACCAGTTGGCGGGCAGTGAGCCCGGCCAGGATCTTGTCCTCGCGCTCCACATCCGCGGGCATACGTACACGTGACACTCAGGGCCTCCTCCGAGGACGGGAACGGGCAGGGGGATCGAACAACGCGGGTTGCCGAGGGCGCGTCCGTGGCCGGGGCGGTGGCAGGTCGCGGGCTCCGGGCAACATCTCCTGCCGGGGCGTGGGCTCCTGCCACTGCGGCAACGGCTCCTGACGCCACCGCGGAGGCGGCACGTGCCTGGGACGGGGCAGTTCGGGCTGGTGGTAGCGGCGTCGCTCACGCAGCCGTGCCTGCTGAGGGCGGTTGATTCGCCGGTCGACCCCGGGCAGCGGGTCCTGCCGGTACGGCATTCGCGCGGAGAAGTTCGGCAGCTCGGGTTGGTGCCACCGCGGCGCCGACCGGGTGAGGGCGGGCGCTGCTGCTGTGGCGGGTGCACGACTCGCAGCTCGGGAGGCGGCAGCGGTCCCGGCAGTCTTCTTCGTAGCGAACGCCCTGCCCAAGGTGCGAAAGACCAGCAGGCTGGCCGCGAGCTTGGCCCCCTTGACCAGGGGCGACTTCTGGTAGTTGAACACCTGCTTGAACGCCCAGAAGGGGATGCGCACCAGCACGTACATGCAGCAGATGATCAACAGGACGTCCATGACGCCCCGGGCCGCCTCGACGAAGTCCGGGGCGGCGTCCCGCGACAAAAACAGCACCACCATCAGGCGCAGCACCAGGGCCTGGGCGATCTGGATCACCATCAACGCGCCCATCGCCCGCCACCACAGGCGGGCCAGGCCGTCGATCTGCGGGAGCGCGTGACAGGCCAGCGCGAGCGGGGCGATGGCGGTCAACAGGATCCACAGCACGATCCGCACGATCGCCGCCAGCATGAAGAAGAAGGCCAGCAACGAACCGATCAGCATCAACAGCAGCACGAGGACCGCTTCACCACCGGGATCCCCCAGCACCCGGGCGAGCGTCTCGGTGATGTTGTCGACCGTGGCGGCCCCGTCGAGCATGGCCACGGAGATGGCGTTGGCCAGCTCACGCATCATCTCGGTGAGCAGGAACGAGGCGTTCGCGCCCACGAAGCCCAACACGACCCGGGGCAGCAGCTCCTTGAGCCCGGCCGAGGTCTGCACGGTCTGGTAGCTCATCAGCAGCACCCCGGCGGCCACGACCACCAGCAGGTACAGGCTGTTGGTGACGGCCAGCACCTCGCTCCACGCGGTCCTGA
>NZ_CBDRFA010000130.1:0-11122 GCF_965343085.1 Nocardiopsis synnemataformans
GACCGGTCCGTCAGAAGTCCACGCTGACGCAGGCCAGGCGGTCGCCCGCGGTGCCCGCCTCGCCCTCACCGGTGTGGGTGTGGTGCTCGTGCAGCACCAGCGACCGGGCCTCGCCCTCGCGGAACTCCCAGTCCACCGTGCTGGTCGCGCGGGCGTTGCCGTCCTCGTCGGTGGTGAAGTCCAGCCAGACCTCGTTCTCGGGGTTGGCGTAGGCGGGGTCGCTGGAGGGCTCGTCCTCGGTGGCGGCCGGGTCGGTCTCGTTCTGGTAGTGGGGGCCCGCGTCCGCCGGGTCCTCACCGCAGGGCTGGGTGTGCACGTGGGCGCCGAAGTCGCGGTCCCCCTCCAGGCTGGTGCCGGTGAACTGCACGTGGGTCCGCCCGTCCTGGACGCGTACCTGCACGTCGGAGGTGGCGCCCTCGGGCACGGCGGTCTCGTCGTAGGTGATGGCGCCCGTGCCCTCGCCGGGCGGCAGGAAGGTCGACGCGGTCACGCTCGGGGAGGCGGTGGGCGCGGTCTGAGGGGATTCCGGGGAGGCCGCGCCGTCGCTCTCGGCGGGATCGGACTGCGCGCATCCGGCGGCGAGGGTCGCGGTCAGGGCCAAGCCGACGGCGAACGGTGTGATGCGCATGACGGAACTCCCGGTTGCTCTCAACGGTCGCCCACAAGACTACCCAATGTACCCAAAGGATAACTAGGCGTGCGGAACGCGATCTGCCGGGGGAGGGAAGGGCGTCCTGAGGGTGAAGGCCTCGGGGGTGGGGCCGTCGGCGCGCAACAGGTCCAGACGCCTTCCGGCCTCCTCGACAGTGGGGATCGTACCGCTGGGAACCCACCACAGGACCAGGTACGCCTCCCGCAGGTGCTCGAACCACTTCCGGCGGCCGCGCAGCAGTTCCAGGTGCTCACTGCGGTAGGTGAAGTTCCACAGCGACTCCACGTCCTGCCAGACGGAGTAGTTGATCAGGAGCCCGTCGCCGAAGGGCCGCATGCCGGTGGCGTCCTCCCTGCCCTCCTCGACCAGCCGCCACACGAATCCGGGGGCGCTGTCGGCCAGCGCGTTGATCGGGTCGATGCGGGAGGCGAAGCCCGCCATGGAGGGGGCGTCGAGGGGGGCCTTGAGGACGCCGACGTTGATCTGTGCCAGGTGGTACCCGGAGGGGGAGGTCTCGTTCACGGGACACAGCACACCACGGCGGGGCTTCTATGTCAACGCTCATTATTTTTGGAAAACACCACGCAGCACCGGCCCGGACGGGCGTCCATCCGAGCCCTCCCACCGTCCTCGCCGCGCCCCTCCAGCAGGCCGCGCAGCAGCTCCAGGTTGAGCCCGCAGGCGAGCGGGGGGAAGGCGTGCGCCAGGGTGTGGAAGGGGCAGTTGCGCAGCCGCACATCGTCGTCCTCCTCCGCGGCCCCCTCCGGCCCGGATCCGTCCCCGGAGGCGCGGGCGGCCCCCTCCTCGGGCTCGTAGCCCCGGGCGCGCAGCAGGTCCGCCAGCGCCTCCTCCCGGTGCCCCGCCCCGATCCGGCGGCCCTCCTCGCGGGCGGCGGCGTACAGGGCCTCCTCGGCCCCGTGCCGCTCCACCGCCTCCGCCAGCACGTGCGCGGCCAGCTCGTAGTCCCTCGGCGGCAGGTGCAGCGACAGGTCCCGGTCCGCACGCCGGTACAGCTTGGCCGGGCGTCCCGACCCCGGCCCCTCGCGGCCGCTCACCTTGCGGCGGGCCACCTCCAGCAGGCCCGCGTCGGCCAGCCGGTCCAGGTGGTGCGCGGCCAGGGTGCGCTGGATGCCGAGGGCGTCCGCGGCCTGTCCCCGGCTGACCTCGCCGTGCGCCGCCGCCACGTACTCGTACAGCCTCCGGCGCACGGGGTCGGCGAGGGCCTGCGCGGCGTCGATCGAGGAGTCGTCCATGCCCCCATTGTCGGCGCGACCCGGCACCGCGCGCAGTGGGACACTGGTGGACGACCACGACCCCTGCCGAACAGGCGACATGCGAACGATCAGACGCGACGGCGAGTACGAGCTGGAGATCCGCAGATCCCGCTTCCTCTGTGCGTTGGCCAGGGCGGACACCGAGGACGCCGCCCGCGCCTTCATCGCGGAGCGCCGCAGGGAGCACTGGGGCGCCAACCACAACTGCACCGCCTACGTCCTCGGCGACCAGGGCGGAGCCCAGCGCTCCAGCGACGACGGCGAGCCCTCCGGGACCGCGGGGCTGCCCATGCTGGAGGTGCTGCGGCGCCGGGAGCTCACCGACACCGTCGCCGTGGTCACCCGCTACTTCGGCGGCGTCAAGCTCGGCGCGGGCGGGCTGATCCGCGCCTACGGCAACGCGGTGTCCGCCGCCGTGGACGCGCTCGGGGTCCTGGAGCGCCGCGAACTCCTCGTCGTGGACGTGTTCGCCGACTACGTGCTCGGCGGGCGCCTGGAGAGCGACCTGCGCGACTCCTCCCTGACCGTGCGCGACGTCGCCTACGCCGACCGGGTCCGTATCGAGGTGGCCCTGCCCGAGGCCGACCTGCCCGGATTCGGGGTCCGCCTGGCCGAGCTGACCGGCGGGAGGGCGGAGTTCGAGGTGCGGGGGACCACGGTCGTCGAGGTGGAGCCCTGAGCCCGCGCCACGTCCCATGGCTGTAACGACTCGCTCCCCCCGTGTCCGCCCGCCGCGGCGCGGCTTAGGATTTGCCGTAAACGTCATCGTTCGTGGGGAGAAACCGTCCATGCGCCGCTCACGGGTGCCCCGGGCCCTCACCTGTGGACTCGCGGTGCTGCTGGCCACCGCGTGCACCGGTGATCCGGAACCCTCCGCGCCCCCTCCCGAGGAGGAGCCCGCCCCCGTCCCCACCGCGTTCGGGGGGGAGGCGCCGCCCGGGATCGAGGGCGAGATGCTGCGCTACCTGCACGGCGGCTCCGCCGACGTCCACGAGATCTTCGCCGATCCCCTCGGCGTGCGCATCAGCCCGGTCGGCGACGCCTTCCTCGTCAGCTCCGGCAGCGAGGACCGCCACCTGCTGCACGACGCCGCCACCGGTGAGACGCTGTGGGAGGGCGCGGCGCGCTTCGACGGCTTCGGCACCGACCGCGACGGCGAGCGGGTGCTGCTCATGGCGGACGCCGACGGCCTGCCGTTCGTTCTCGACGCCCGTGGCGAACGGCTGTGGGAACCGGCGCGGGAGGGCGACGCCTACCTCGACGGCCTCGCCGTGCGCCGCCCCGGGGGATGGACCGCCGAGGAGCCCCACGGGGCGTTCGCGCTGCTCGACGGCGGGGGCGGCGAACTGTGGGAGTACGAGTTCGAGGCCCCGGCCGAGCCCGAGGAGGAGGAAGGGACCTCCGGATCCGACGGCGGGTCCGGTGAGTCCGGGGAACCCGAGTCCGACGAGGGGACGGAGGAGCCCGGGGCCGGAGGGGAACCCGAGGAGCCAGCGCTGGGAGTGCCGGTCGCCGCTCGAGGAGACCTGGTCCTGCTCGCCACCGGCGGCCCCGTCCTGCACGCCCGCTCCGTCGGCGCCGACACCGCGGGCGAGGAGCTGTGGACGGTCGACGGCGAGGACGGGGACCTGGGCCTGCCCACCTCCGCGCCTGCCCCCGCGCCGCAGGTGATCGGCTTCTACACGCTTCCCGAATCGGGCTCCGGGACCGAGTCCCCGAGTGAGTCCGCGTCCGAGGACACCGGGGACGGGGAGGATGGGGAGGACGCGGGGGAGGACGAGGCCGACGGCGAGGAGGTCCTGCTGCTGCGCTGGGCCCAGCCCGAGGCGCCCTCGACCCTCTCCGCGCACGATCCCGACACCGGTGACCTGCTGTGGACCCTGGAGGAACCGGGCACGAACCCGGTCGCCGGGGCCTTCGACCCCGACGGGGTCGCGGGCAGCCTCTACGACGAGGCCACCGGAACCCTCCTGCTGCCCCAGGCCAGCGGTGAGGCGCCGGTGGTCGCGGTCGACCTGGCCGGGGGAGAGGTCCTGTGGGGCCTGGAGGCGGAGGCGGGATCGATCTCCCCGGCCTTCGCCTTCGACGGCCTGGTCTACGGTGACTCCCGCGCCAGCGGCGGACAGGACCAGCAGCTGGTGCTCGACGCCGTCACGATGGACGTGGTCGAGGACGAGCTCCCGGCGTACGTGGAGGCGGTCACCGAGAGCGGGCACGCCATCCTCGTGCACGACCGGCAGCGGTTCGTCTACGGTCCGCCCTCGGACGAGCCCTCCGAGGGGGAGTCCGGTGAGCCCTCCGACGCGGAGGGTTCCGGGGCCCCGGGCGACGAAGCCAGCTGACCGGTCCCCGCGGGGGCGCTTCGCTGGCGCGGAACCGGGCGGACAGTGGGCTGGCCGAAAACCACAGTGGGCTGGCCGGAACCGTTACCGGTGTGACGCAAGGGTTCTGATCTGCGTCTCAGCGAGGCTCGACGGTCCAGGCTCGCTGCAAGTACAGGATCACGGCGGAGGGAGCGAGCCGGTCCCTCCGGGGCTTCGCCCCCTCCGCGTGTCCGGGACCGGCGGCTCGCGCCGCCGCACCGGCGGTGCGCTTCGGGTACCGGGGGTGCGCTTCGGGTACCGGGGCGGCGGGATCAGCCCCTGCGCCGCACCTCCTTCGACAACGTCGAGGACGTGCGCCCCGACGTGCCTTCCGCGGCCTGGGCCGACCGGCTGGGCCGCGCCCTGGCGCCCATGCGCGACAGCAGCGTCGGCGAGGGCGGCGGCTCGCTCCCGCGCAGCGCCCGCCTGCTCGACGTCATCGGCCTGGAGCCGCCCGACGGCGACGCCATCGCCGCCCACTGGGCCTCCGGGGGGCGCAGCACCGTCGCCACGCTCGGCCTTGGCCTGGACGGCCCGTTCTCGGTGGACGTGCGCCGGGACGGCCCGCACGCCCTCATCGCCGGCACCACCGGTTCGGGCAAGTCCGAGCTGCTCCAGACCCTCGTGGCCTCCCTGGCGGCGGTCAACCGCCCCGAGTCCATGTCGTTCGTGCTGATCGACTACAAGGGCGGCAGCGCGTTCAAGGACTGCGTGGAACTGCCGCACACCGTCGGCATGGTCACCGACCTGGACACCCACCTGGTGGGCCGGGCCCTGGTGTCGCTGGGCGCCGAGCTGCACCGGCGCGAGCACATCCTCGCCAAGGCCGGGGCCAAGGACATCGAGGACTACCTGGAACTGCTGGACCGCGACCCGCGCATGCCGCAGATGCCCCGCCTGATGCTGGTCATCGACGAGTTCGCGTCCATGGCCCGCGAGCTGCCCGACTTCGTCAAGGGCCTGGTCAACATCGCCCAGCGGGGACGTTCCCTGGGCATCCACCTGGTTCTGGCCACCCAGCGCCCCGGCGGCGTGGTCACCAACGACATCCGCGCCAACACCAACCTGCGCATCGCCCTGCGGATGACCGACGAGGCCGAGAGCCGCGACGTCATCGACGCCGCCGAGTCCGCGCACATCGGCATCGACACCCCCGGCCGGGCCTACGTGCGCCTGGGGCACGCCTCCCTGCTGCCGTTCCAGTCCGGCCGGGTGGGCGGACGCCGGGTCGTGGCCGCCGCCAACGCCTCCGACCCGGTCGCGCACGCCGTGAAGTGGTCGGACCTGGCGCTGCCCGCCCCCGCGGCCGTCCAGGGCCCCGCCGACACCGGCGACGTGGAGGTCACCGACCTGACCGTCCTGGTATCCGCGGTCAAGGAGGCCACCGAGCGGTCGGGCGCCCGCCGCCAGCCCAGCCCGTGGCTGCCCGCGCTGCCCACCGCGCTCACCCTGTCCGAGCTGCTGCGGGGTCGTTCTCCGCAGGCCGTGCACGGCCGGGTCCAGCCCGCCCCGGTGGGGCTGGTCGACGTGCCCGCGCAGCAGCGCCAGTTTCCGTACGTGTTCGACCTGGCCAGGACGGGACACCTGCACGTCATGGGCTCGGGCCGCACCGGCCGGTCCCAGGCGCTGCGCACCATCGCCGCCTCCCTGGCCCTGGCCCACCACCCCGGCGACGTGCACATGTACGGCCTGGACTGCGGTAACGGCGCCCTGCTGCCGATGGAGCGGCTCCCGCACTGCGGCGCGGTGGCCCAGCGCACACAGGGGGAGCGGGTCGTGCGCCTGCTGGGCATGCTCGGCGAGGAGCTGGACCGGCGCCAGAAGCTGCTCGCCTCGCACGGCTGCGCCGACCTGGAGGAACTGCGCGCCAAGCTGCCGCCGGACGAGCGCCCCGCCCACGTGGTGCTGTTCATCGACCGCGTGGACGCCTTCGAGCAGGCCTTCGGCGAGTACAACTACGGCGCCCTGGTGGAGGACGTCACCACCCTCATGCGCGACGGGGCGGGCGTGGGCGTGCACGTCGTGGCGACCGGCGACCGCCTCCTGACCCGCACCAAGTACTCCTCCACCACCGAGGAGCTGCTGGTGCTGCGCTGCAACGACAACGGCGACTACAGCGCCGCCGGGCTCAACGCCCGCTCGCTGCCCGAGGAGATCCCCGACGGCCGGGCCTTCCGTGCCGGGGACGCCATGGAGGTCCAGCTCGCCCTGCTCAACCGCAACCCGCAGGGCGCGGCGCAGGGCGCCGAACTGGGCCGCATCGCCGACTTCGTGTCCCGGCGCCCGCAGGAGGGCACCGGACCGCGCCCGTTCCGGGTGGACGTCCTGCCCGACCAGCTCGCCTACGCCGACATGGCCGGCTACCGCCCCGGGGCCCCGCGTCCGCTGCACGCGCTGCTGGGTGTGGGCGGCAACGAGCTGACCGCGGTCAGCGCCGACCTGTCCCGCGTTCCGACGTTCCTGGTGAGCGGACCTCCCCAGTCCGGGCGTTCCAGCATGCTCACCACGATGGCCAGGTCGCTGCTGGAGGGCGGCACCGAGCTCCTGCTGGTCACCCCGCGCTCCTCGCGCCTGGCCGACCTGCGCCACCAGCCGGGCGTCCAGGGGGTCCTGGACGCGGCCGAGCCCAAGCTCTCCCAGCTGCACGAGGCGCTCGGCCGGTTCCAGGGCGAGACCGCCGTGGTCGTGATCGACGACGCCGAACTCCTCCTCCAGAGCGATCTCGGCAAGGAGTTCACCCGTATCGCCCGCGGCATGGTCGGCGCGGGGTGGGGCATCGTCGCGGCGGGCACCAACGAGGCCCTCCAGGGCGGCTTCAACGGGTGGCACGTCCACCTCAAGCGCAACCGCGTGGGCGCCCTGCTCTCCCCGCAGGCCCAGAGCGACGGCGAGGTACTGGGCATGCGCCTGCCCAAGGGCGTGTCCAGCCCCCGACTCACCCCCGGCACCGCCTACCTGCACCTGGGCGACGGCCGCATCCAGCAGGTGAGGGTGCCGCTGCCGTGACCGCCGTCGGCCGCCCCGCCCGGGGCGGCCGGAACAGAACCGGTGATATCCATGAGTGTGCCCCTTTCTCCCCCTTCTCCCCCTCTCCGGGGGAGGGCCCCGTGCTCCCCCACTCCGCCCCGAACGAGACCTGTGAGCAGACAGCAGTGAGTACGCACCCCTCAGCCGTCACTCTCCCCGCGACCGCGACCGACCTGACCTCCACCGACCCCGCGCGCATCGGCCCCTACCGGCCGCTCCGGCGCCTGGGCTCCGGAGGCATGGGCGTCGTGTACGCGGCCCACGACCAGGGCGGCGCCCTGGTCGCGGTCAAGCTCATCCACCCCGAGTACTCCGCCGACCCGGAGTTCCGGGCCCGCTTCGCCCGCGAGGTGGAACTCCTGCGCAGGGTGGGCGGCGCCTGCGCCGTTCCGCTGCTGGCCGCCGACACCGAGGCCGAGCGGCCCTGGCTGGTCACCCCGCTGGTGCGGGGCATGACGCTCAGCGCCTACATGCGCAAGAACGGCCCGCTGGGCGAGCAGCTGCTGCTCGGCCTGGCCGCCGGGGTGGCCGAGGCGCTCGCCCAGATCCACGAGGTCGGCATCGCCCACCGCGACCTCAAGCCCGCCAACATCGTGCTGTCGCCGGAGGGTCCCCGCGTCCTGGACTTCGGCGTGGCCCGCGCGATCGACCAGACCGCGCTGACCCGCACCGGGTCCGTGCTGGGATCGCCCGGCTGGATCAGCCCGGACCACTACCGGGGCGCGCCCCCCAGCACCGCCGACGACATCTTCGCCTGGGGCGCGCTGGTCGCCTACGCGGCCACCGGGCGCCCGCCGTTCGGCACCGGCGACCCGGCCGCCGTCGCCCACCGGGTGATCAGCGGCGAACCGGACACCGAGGGCTTCAACGGCCCGCTGGCCGACCTGGCCGCCCGCGCGCTCAGCAAGGAGGCGTCCGAGCGGCCGACCGCGCTGGAGCTGGTCAGCGGCGTGGTCGCCGCGGGCAACCCGGGGCGCTCCTACGCCCCCGTGGACTCCGCCGCGGCGGCGGGCGGCGTCATGGCCGCCGTGGTCGACCACACCTGGCAGGGCGTGCAGGCCGCCCCCGAGCGCGAGTTCGCGGTGGCCCCCGACCGGAGTTCCGGTGGTTCGGGCAGGGTGCTGGCCGTGGTCGGCGCCACCCTGGGCGCCCTGGTCCTGCTCGCGGGGCTGGGTTTCGGCGGCGTGGCCCTGGCCGGTAACTGGGACTCCCTGCCCATGGCCGCCTGGTTCGGGGACGAGCCCGCCGACGCGGCCGAGGCGCAGCAGACCGCGGAGGAGCGGCGGCGTCCGGGGCCGGTGGGCCAGGAACCGCAGGAGAGCGCCTCGCCCTCCGACGACCCGTCCGAGGAACCCTCCGAGGAGGCGTCCGCGAGCGAGGAGGACGAGGAGGGCTCCGGCGGCGGGTCCACCACCACGACGGCCACGGTGGGCGCCGGGGTGGGCGCGAGCGGATCGCGCCCCTCGGGCGAGCACGTCGTGGCCTTCCAGCCCTCCGGCGGCTCGGGGCGGTACGCCGTGCTCGACGGCGCCACCGTGGTGTGCGCGTGGAGCTTCTGCCAGAGCCAGGGCGGATCGGTCGGCGACGGCGGCGCCGGCTCGGTGCCCTCCAGCCCCTCGGCCCTGACCGGCTACGTCAACCAGGGCAGCCGCACCATCACCGCCGAGGTCACCTACACCACCGACGACGACGGCACCGTCACCATCACCCGCCTGGTGGAGCAGCACAGCACCAGCGGCACGGGCACCCCGCCCTGGTAGGAGCCGGAACATGAGACACGGGAGAGACATGCCGAAGACCCTCGTGCGCAGGGCCGCCGCCGTGGCGAGCCTGGCCCTGGCCGTGGCGGTGACCACCCCCGTGCCCGCCACCGCCGCCTCCTACGGGGGCCAGTGCGGGAGCGGGTACGAGGTGGTCAACGAGGCCTCCGTCAGCGGGGGCACCGTCTTCCTCACCTACAACAACTCCAACGGCCGCAACTGCGTCGTCGTGGTGCGGTCCGACCCTGGCAGCGCCGTCAACATGGACGCGGCCCTCAAGCGCAGCGACTCCACATCGTGGGACACCGACCCGGGTGACTGGACGGAGTACGCGGGCCCGGTCTACGTCGACGCGGCGGGCCACTGTGTGGACTGGGGCGGCGTGGTCGGCGACGAGTGGGTCCTGCGCAACGGCACCAACTGCGGCTGACACAACAGGAGAGGGCGCTTGTGAACGTGCACCACCCCCGGTGGCTGAACCCGGTCAACACCCTGCTCAAACCCTTCGAGGAACGCCTGGGCGCCTCCGAGGGGGCCTTCGACGCCATGCTGGGGGAGGCCTCCGCGCGCAGCGGGCTCCCCTGGCCCTCCGACGAACCCTTCCTCTCGGACATGCGGGTGCTCCACGACGCCTGGCAGGCGGTGCCCGGCGTCACCCCGATCGGCCGGATCGGCCTGCGGAGCGAGGTCCGGCGGCGGCTGGAGACGCGCCTGCGCATGCTCCACCTGCTCGACGCCAACCCGGAGATCGCCGCCCTGCCCGTCGAGCGGCCGGTGTTCATCACCGGTCTGCCCAGGACGGGCACGACGTTCGGCCACGGGCTCCTGGCCCAGCACGTCCGGGCCCGCGCCCCGCGGCTCTGGGAGATGCTGAGCCCGGTCCCCGACACGGGCAGGCCCGGGGAGCGCACCGTGAGCAGGCGCGAGCGCCTCGCCCTGGCGCGGACGCTGGTCCGGGGCATGGACGCCATGGGACCGGGGTTCCAGACCATCCACCCCATGCACCCGCTCGAACCCGAGGAGTGCGTCTTCCTCCTGCCGCACGGGATGTTCTTCCACGTCCGCGCGGCCTCCCCCGACTACCGCGCCTGGGTCGAGGGGCGCGACGCCACCCCGGACTACGCCTACCTCAAACAGCAGTTCCAGGCGTTGCAGTGGAAGCGGCCCGCGCGCCGCTGGGTGCTCAAGTCGCCCCTGCACCTGTTCAACCTGGACGCCCTGCTGAAGGTCTTCCCCGACGCGGTGATCGTCCTGACCGACCGCGACCCGGCGCGGGCCATGGCGTCGTGGGCCAGCCTGACCGAGGCGTCGATGCACATCCACAACAGCGACGTGGACCCGCACTGGATCGGCCGCGAGTGGTTGGAGATCTGGGCGGGAGGCGCCGAGCGTGCCCGCCGCGTGCGCCGCGAGCACGGCCCGGAGCGCTTCCTGGACCTGCCCTACGGCGAACTGACGTCCGACCCGCTCGGGGCGGCCGAACGCGTCTGGCGCGGCCTCGGTGAGGAGTTCGGTCCCGACACCCGGGCCCGCACGCTCGCCTACACGCGCGCGGACCGGCGCAGGAACCCGGGCGGCCACCGGTACAGCCTGGAGCACTACGGGCTCACCGCCGAGGAGGTGCACGCGGTGTTCGGTCCGGACCTGACCGGCGCCGAGGCGGCCAGGGCCGGAGGGGACGGGGTCTGAGGGCCCGTTTCCGCGCCACCGCGGTCCCGCGCCGCCCGGACGGTCGCCGGGACCGCGCGGCGTGCGTCAGCGCGCCGTCCGGCGCAGCGGTCGCAGCGACCACCAGGCGGCCGTCCACGCGGCCAGGCCCAGCCCGGTGCCGGTGACCGCCCCGACGAGCAGGCACCGCACGAGGTCGTAGCCGCTCACCTGCGCGCGGTCGGACAGCCCGCCCGCCACGGCGCCCGCCACCGCGCACACGGCGAGGGCGGCCAGGGCCAGGACGCGCACGCGCTCACCGGTCGGGCCGCCCGGGGAGCCCCCGCCTGGACCGTCCGGGAAGCCCGCTCCATGGCGTTCCGGGAGGCCCCCGCCGCG
>NZ_CBDRFA010000131.1:0-11061 GCF_965343085.1 Nocardiopsis synnemataformans
CCGCTCCCCCAGCGCCCACGCGCCGGAGGTCAGCAGGTACAGGCCTCCGGCCAGCGGCACGAACGCGGCGACCGCCACGGTCGTGAACTGCATGTAGGTCAGGAGCCCGGTGAGTTGGGGCTGTCCCGGGTTGGCCTCGGCGCCCGCCCGCATCACGGGCAGCATGAGGTAGCGGCGGTTGGCCCAGGCCACGAGGGCGATCAGGGCCAGGAGAACGGCGAACACGGGCGCCACGGACACTCCGCCCGCGCCGCCCAGCAGGGTCGCGCCCAGTTCGACGCCGCCGAAGGTGTGCGCGAGCATCGCCTCCGCACCGCTCCCCGCGCCGATGAACACGCCGTAGAGGGCGATCATGACGGGGACCTGGGCGAGGGAGGGCAGGCAGCCCGCCAGCGGGGACGTGCCCGCCTCGGCGTAGACCCTGCGCTGTTCGGCGACGAGCCTCTCCGGGTCCTCGCGGTGCCGGGCGGTGATCTCCGCCAGCCGCGGGGCCAGGCGCGCGCGGGCCTTCTCGGCGCGGACCTGCACCACCCCGAGGGGGACGAGCAGGAGCCGCACGGCCACGGTCAGGGCCACGACGGCCAGTCCGGCGGCCAGGCCCCCGGTGAGGGGGGTGAGCAGTGAGGTGAGGGCGGAGAGGACGGTCGAGAGCAGGGTCATGGCGGCCGCGATCGGCCCGAGGCTGTACAAGGCGGGAAGG
Source organism: Nocardiopsis synnemataformans (assembly GCF_965343085.1). Lineage (NCBI taxonomy): Bacteria > Bacillati > Actinomycetota > Actinomycetes > Streptosporangiales > Nocardiopsidaceae > Nocardiopsis > Nocardiopsis synnemataformans. The sequence goes on from NZ_CBDRFA010000131.1 coordinate 701, forward strand.
CCCTTCGTCCGGTGGGAGGGGAACAGACGTCGGGCCGCTCGGAACCGCGCCCGCGCGGGGCGGAGCGCAACGCACACCCGGGGCGCGGCGCGGACGCGCACGCGCGCGGGGGTGTTCGGAGAAGGGGTCAGCGAGCGGCCGGAAGGGCCGCGCCGGGTGCTCTGGGACGGGGCCGTCCCGCAGCGTCGGGGTCACACAGGGTGAGCACGGGCAGGCGAGCGGACCTGCGGCGCATCGCGTGCACCGCGCCCGAGGCCGCGTCGCGCGCCGGGCAGGCGCCGGTGCCGTGCAGGACGTACCAGGCGACGGCCGCGCCGACGGCGGCGACCAGCAGCGCCAGGGAGCCGGGGACCGGGAGGAGTTCGGCGGGGACGACGCCCAGCATGAGGAACTCGAAGAACGCGAGAAGGAGGCTCACGGCGCCCTCACCTCCCCGTTCCGGTAGAACCGCATTTTAGGGCATGTTCGGCGAACGCACATCCTGCCGTGCGACGCCCCGGCGACGCCCGGCCGCGCCCGGGGGCGGTCGGGGACGGTCGGCAGCGGTGGCCGACGGGCGCAGAAATCCGCCGACACTCCGCCGGGGCTCCTCTCGGTTCGCGTGAAGCTGTAGCTAAATGACACAGAGTAACCAACTCCGTGCTCGCCGGGCGCCCCGTGCGGGCCGGCAGAGAAGGGGAGTTACCGTGCCGATCCGCCCTGCGAACCTCGCCACCATGTCCGCCACCATCGCCGGAGCGATCGCCGGGCTGTCGAGCAGACAGGACCAGGCTCCCCCGGTCCAGGTCACCTTCGAGTCCGGCTACCAGCAGACCGTGGAGAACGGGGGCTGCCGCACCCTCAAGACGGGACAGGGCGGCGTCACCGGGATCTCCACGGAGAGCAGGGTCAAGTTCGCGCTCTTCGCGGGCACGAGCTGCCAGGGCAGCCGCGCGCTGGCCTCCGGCCACGGCTCGGTGAGCTTCGGTGACCCGGTCCTGGCTGGCGCCATCGTCATCGGCTGAGGGCCGGGACCGGCGCTCAGGTCCCCGCGGAGCCGCGGATCCCGGCGACGTCCGCGGGCAGGGCCTCCAGGACATCCCCGGGCGAGCGCAGCACCGCGCCCGCGACCGCGTGGCCCAGGCGCAGCCGCCGCTCCACGGACAGGCCGTCGAGCAGGCCGGACAGGAAACCGGCGGCGAACGCGTCGCCCGCGCCCACCGCCTCGACCACGTCCACCGGAGGGGACGGCACGAACACCGCGCCGTCGGAGTCGAAGCAGGTCGCGCCGTGCTCGGCGTCCTTGACCAGCAGGACCGGCACCTCGGGCAGCACCGCCCGCACGTCCTCGGCCGCCGGGGTGCCCCACAGGCGCTCGGCCTCGTCCCGGCCCACGAAGACCACGTCGGCGCGGCGGGCCAGGTCGAGCAGCACCGGCGCGGCGGTCCTGGCCCCCCACAGGGCGGGCCGGTGGTTGACGTCGAAGGAGCGCAGCGCGCCGTTCCCGGTCCGCCGGTCCAGCAGGTGCTCCACGAGCGCGGCGGCGCGCGCGGACAGGGCCGGGGTGATGCCGGACAGGTGGACCGCTCGGGGGCCGAGCGCCCACACCCGCTCGGCGTCGGCGGCCGACAGCGCGGAGGCGGCCGAACCGGCGCGGTAGTACAGCACGCCCGCGCCGCCGGGGCCGGTGTCCTTGACGTACAGGCCGGTGGGGCGCTCGGGGTCCACCTCCACGCCGGACACGTCCGCACCGCGTCCGGAGACGGCATCGGTGACGATGCGGCCGAAGGGGTCGTCGCCGACGCGGCTGACCCAGGAGGCGGTGTGCCCCAGGGCCGCCAGGGCGACCGCCACGTTGGACTCCGCGCCGCCGGTGCCCACCACCAGCTTCGTTCCGGCCGCGAGCGCCTCGGCCGAGGCGAGCACCGCCATGGTCTCGCCGACGCAGACGACGTCGGCACTGTTCGTCGGCTCGCTCCCCGGGGCGGTCGGGTGCTCGCTCATCGGCGGTTCCTCCGGACGGATCGGCCGGGCAGGCGGTCGGTGCGACGACCGTCCCGGACGGTGAAGTTGCCCGACACGAGGACGTGGTGGATGCCCTGGGGGGCCAGGCGCGGTTCCTCGTAGGTGGCGCGGGCGTCCACGGTGGCGGGGTCCAGGACCACCAGGTCGGCGACCGCACCGGCCTGGATGACGCCTCGGTCGGTGAGGCCGAGTCTACGCGCGGGCCGGGAGGTGAGGTGGCGGACGCACTCCTCCAGCGTGAGCACGCCGAGTTCGCGCGCGTAGTGGCCCAGGTAGCGGGGGAAGGTGCCCCAGCCACGCGGGTGCGGCTTCGCGCCGACGAGGATGCCGTCGCTCCCGGCGGTGTGGGAGCTGTGCCGCATGATGGTGCGGATGTTCTCCTCGTTGCCCACCTGGAGCAGGCAGCCGCTGCGCAGCTCGTCGGCCACGAGCAGCTCCATGTAGAGGTCGCCGGGGAGGCGGCCGCGCGTGCGCGCGAGGTCGGCGACGGAGGATCCGACGGCCCAGGACAGCTCGGGGTCGGCGACGCCGGTGACGACGATGGCGGACCAGTCCATGGGGACGCCGTGGTTGCCGTCGGTCCCCTCCTCCTCGATCTCGCGCAGGACGCGCGCGCGGGTGGGGGCGTCGCGCAGGCGCTCCAGGGTGGCGGCGGTGCCGCCGGTCTGCACCCAACTGGGCAGCGGGGCGCCCAGGTGGGTGGCGCTGGCCCGGTAGGGGTAGCTGTCGAGGGTGACGTCGAGGCCGTAGCGGACGGTGGCCTCGTCGATGGCGTCCAGGACCTCGGGGGCGCGGCCGCGGTTCTGCGGGAAGTTGACGTGGCAGTGCGCCAGGTGCAGGGCGACCTGGGCGCGGCGCGCGGTCTCCAGGCACTCGCGGTAGGACTCCACGACCCGGGATCCGTAGTTGCGGTGGTGGGGGCAGTAGTAGCCGCCCGCGGCGCGGACGGGTTCGAGGAGGGCGACGATCTCGTCGTCGGTGGCGTACATGCCGGGGGTGTAGGTCAGTCCGGTGGACAGTCCGTGCGCGCCGTCGGCCATGCCCCGGGCGACGATCCGGCGCATGCGGTCGAGTTCGTCGTCGGTGGGCGGGCGGTCCTCGCCGCCCAGGACGGCCATGCGCACGTTGCCCTGGGGCACGAGGACGGCGGCGTTGACGGGGGCGCCCGCGTCGATCCGGTCGAGGTACTCGCCGACGGTGCGCCAGGAGTGGTCGAGGTCGGGCAGGCCGTTCCACGCGGCGAGCTGGGCACGCAGCTCCCCGGCGGTGCCGTCGGTGACGGGGGCGTAGCCGAGCCCGTCCTGACCCAGGACCTCCAGGGTGACGCCCTGGAGGGTCTTGGCCTCGTGCGCGGGGTCGGCGAGGACGGCCAGGTCCGAATGGGAGTGCATGTCGACGAACCCCGGGGTGACCGCGAGTCCCTCCACGTCCACGATGGTGCCCGTGGTGCGCGCGCTGCCGGGTGGGACGATGTGGGCGATGCGGCCGTCGCGGAGGACGAGGTCGGCGCGGCGGGAGGGGCCGCCGGTGCCGTCGACCACCCGTCCGCCGGTGAGTACGGTCTCGGGATGCACTGTTCCTCCGTTCGACGTACCGGTCACTCCGGCGCGGCGTGCGGCCGACCGGTGTCCGGTGTGGCCAAGATACGCTGCCCGGAAGAAAATTGGTAACTTTGTTGCCAGTAAAGCGCCCGTGAAACGGCACGGGCACCGGCGCGCGCACGCGCCGCCGGCGCAGACCAGCGAAGGAGTCCACGGATGTCCAAGAAGGCGGTCCGCACCGACAACGCCCCCGCTCCGGCCGGGGCGTACAGCCAGGGAGTGGTCGCGGGCGGGTTCCTGTACACCGCGGGCTTCGGCCCGCAGGAGCCCGAGACCGGCCACGTGGCCCCGACCGTGGGCGAGCAGACCGCCCAGGTGCTGGCCAACATCTCCGCCGTGCTGGCCGAGCACGGCCTGACGCTGGACGACGTCGTGAAGGCGACCGTCCACCTGGAGAACCTCAAGGCGGACTTCCCGGAGTTCAACGCCGTGTACGAGGAGCACTTCAGCGCCCCCTACCCCGTGCGCACCACCGTGGGTTCGGACCTGGCGAACATCCTCGTGGAGATCGACGTGGTGGCCAAGCTCCGGGACTGAGTCCCGACCGGTCGGCCGGAGCCCGCGCGGGCTCCGGCCGGTCAGGCCTCGCGGCGGGCGCGGACCACCAGGTCGTGCACGGTGTAGGTTTCCTCCCCGACGACCGCCGTCCCGGCGCGGGCCTCGTCGGCCAGCACGGTCCACTCTCCCCGGGACAGGGCCGCCACCACCTCGTCGCCCGTGTAGAACAGGTCCGGGTCCGGCGGGCGCGGCACGCCCTCCTCCAGGTCGCGGGGGTGGTGCGCGACGACCAGGAGCTCGCCCCCGGGCGTGACCGCCGAGGCCAGCGCGGCGAAGAACCGCGCGCGCCAGCGCTTGCGCAGGTGCATGAACTGCGAGGTCACCAGATCGAACGCGTCCTCGTCCGGGGACCAGCGGGTTACGTCCGCCCGCTTCCAGGTGATGCGGCCGGGCACGTCCCCGCCACGCCCGCGGGCGTGGGCGGCGCCCTTGTCCAGCGCCACGGTCGAGATGTCGAGCGCGGTCACCCGCCAGCCGCGTTCGGCCAGCCAGATCGCGTCGGCGCCCTCGCCGCTGCCCACGTCCAGTGCCCGCCCGGGTCCGAGGTCGGCCGCCTCGGCCACCAGGTGGCGGTTGGGCCTGCCGCTCCAGACCCTCTCCTGTGAGCGGTAGCGCTCGTTCCAGAAGTCCTCGCCCATCTCCTCGGGCAGGGAGTCCGCCGTGTGTTCACCGGTCATGTCGACCACCTCCGCGCCCCACTCTCCACGCGCGACCCGCGGGGCGCGACGTTCTTCGCCGTCCTGGCAAAACGTGTCGTCTGCCCGGGTGGAGAGTGCGCTGGGAGAGACCGCTTGGAGGGGGCTCCCGGAGGGACCCGCCCGGGGTCACCGGCTCCCCGACGCGTCCCCGTCCTCCTCGGCGAAGTCGTCCAGGCACAGGTCCAGCAGCGCCTGGATCCGCTCCGTGAGCCGTTCGCGGTCGAGCGCGCGCAGCGCCGTGGCCCCCTCGACCACGCGCACCCGGGTCAGCCCCAGCATCACGGCCGAGAGCAGGGAGGCGTGCGCCCGGGCGTCGTCGCCGCCGAGGTAGACCGTCAGCGGGTCGATCATCGCGCTGGTGATCCGCCCCTGGTAGACCGCCTGGAGGTCGGGGTCGCCCGCGGAGTCGTCCAGGGCGCGCTGGAGCGCGGTGGCCTCACCGTGCAGGCGGCTCACCGCGTGCTCGGCCAGCCGCCGCGTGAGGGCGACGGGTTCGCCCTCGATCACCCCCGGGAAGACGCCGTCCTCGCGCAGGAGCTCGGTCAGCAGCCCGCTCTTGGCGCCGAAGTAGCGGTTGATGAGCGCGACGTTGACCCCCGCGTGCGCGGCGATCATCCTCGACGACACCGAGCCGTAGCCCTCGTTGGTGAACAGTTCCTTGGCGCTGGCGAGGATGCGGGCCCTGGTGGCCTCCCGTCCCCGCGTCGGCCCGGGGCCGCCTCCGGTTTCGTCCGGACGGTCCATCTGCGTACCCCTTGGCGGCTGCGATCTGGCGGTCAGTACTCCAGGTTGACACCTCCGGAGAACCGACGCATACCGAAACGTGCGGAGAGATATCGATTTGACAGGTCAACAGTGTTTACATATACCTGAGGACAGGACGACGCCCCCGGCAGCACGCCGCGGGGCCTTTTGTGCGTCCGCGATCGGGGGGCTTGCGTGGAACAGTCGTTGCGTGGAGGAACCGGGGCCGGGGACACTCCCCCGGACGTCGAACCCCAGGCGGTCGCGGGAGCGCGGACCTGCGATGATCCCCCCACCGAAACCCCTCTGACGGACGCACCGGCCGAGGACGTTCCCGAGGACGCCTCCGCCGCGGACGCCCCGGCCGACTCCCCCGCCGACGAGATCCCCGAGCTGCCCTCGCGCCGCGTGGTGCGCCGCATCATGGTCGGCCTGGTCCTGGCCATGCTCACCTCGATGCTCACCAACTCCATCGTGGGCACCGCCCTGCCGACGATCATGGGCGAGCTGGGCGGCCAGGACCGTCTGGCCTGGGTCGCCACGGCGGCCCTGCTCACGATGACCGCCTCCACCCCCGTGTGGGGCAAGCTCTCCGACATCTGGGGCCGCAAGCTCCTCTTCCAGCTGGCCCTGGGCATCTTCATCGTGGCCTCGGTCGCCGCGGGCCTGGCGCAGGACATCAACTGGCTGATCGCGGCCCGCGCCCTCCAGGGGCTGGGCGTCGGCGGGCTGGCCACGCTGCCCAACATCATCCTGGGAGACGTGGTCCCGCCCCGCGAGCGCGGCCGCTACAGCGGCCTCATCGGCATGGTGTTCGGGGTGTCCACCGTGCTGGGGCCGCTGGTGGGCGGGTTCCTGGTGGACAGCCCGCTCGGCTGGCGGTGGTGCTTCCTCATCACCGTGCCGCTGGCCCTGTTCGCCTTCGTCGTCATCCAGTTCATGTTCACCATGCCCTTCGTCCCCCGCCGGAACACACCCGTGGACTGGCTGGGCGCCGGGCTGATCTTCAGCTCCGCGAGCACCGTGATCGTGCTGCTGAGCCTGGGCGGCACCCAGTTCCCGTGGAACTCGCCGCTGTCCTACGCCCTGGGCGCGGCGGCCGTCCTGCTCACCGCCGCGGCCGTGGTGGTCGAGCGGCGGGCGCGGGAGCCGATCATCCCGGCACGCCTCTTCGGCGACCGGACCTTCGTGCTGTCCTCGCTCGGGTCGGCCTGCGTCGGGATGATGATGTTCGGCCTGATCATCTACATGCCGCAGTACCTCCAGATGGTGCACGGCATGACGCCGACCGTGTCGGGCCTGATGACGCTGCCGTTGGTGGCGTCGTTCCTGGTCACCTCGATCGGCTCCGGCTACGCGGTGGGCGGCAGCGGCCGCTGGAAGGCCTACCCGGTCACGGGCATGGCCCTGTGCCTGGTCGGGTTCACCGCCCTCAGCCTGGCCCACCTGGACACCGGGCTGACCACAGTGGTCGCGGGCCAGGCGATGGTCGGCCTGGGGCTGGGCCTGTGCATGCAGATCCTGCTGCTGGCGACGCAGAGCGCCCTGCCCGTGGCGGACATGGCCACGGGCACGGCCTCCGTCGTGTTCTTCCGCAACCTGGGCGGCGCCACCGGCGTGGCCGCGTTCGGCGCGGTGATGGTGGGGCGGCTCAACACCGAACTGGCCCAGGCGTCGACCGACGCGCGGGCGCGGGTCGCGGCGGACGCCGCCGCCGGGACCGACTCGGGCGCGCAGGAGCTGTCGGTCGGGCTGTCGGAGGCCGCCGAGGCCGCGCAGGGCTCCCCCGAACTGGTGCACTCGCTGCCGGAGCCGGTCCGCGAGGTGATCGTGGGCGCCTTCGACCACGCCATGCAGGGCGTGTTCCTGGCCGGGATCCCGATCGCCGTGATCGGGCTGGCCACAGTGGTGTTCATGCGGGGCGTGCCACTGAGCGGGGGTCCGGCCGCCAAGCGCTGACGCCCGCGGGTCACAGGTAGCGGCGGAAGCCCTCGGCGGATCTGTCGAAGCCCAGCGCCGTGTGGAACCGGTGGACGTCCTGCCCGTTCTCGTGCGACAGCAGTTCCACCTTGTAGCACCCGGCCCGCGTGGCGCGGTCGAGCGCGTCCTCCATGAGCGCCCGGCCGATGCCGCGGCCCCGGGTCAGGGGGTCGACCACGAGGTTGTCCACCACGGCCCAGGGCTGGGCGTCGTGGGTCAGGTTGGCCACGACCAGCAGGTCCAGGGTGCCGATGATCTGGCCGCGCTGCTCGGCGACGAGGATCGTGCGGTCGGGGTCGTTCTCCATCCGCGTCCAGGCGCGCACCGCGGCGGAGGACATGCGAACGTGCGCGCTCTGCGCGTGGGTGGTGTCGCCGAGTTCCCTGAGAAGACGCAGAATCGCACCGAGGTCCGACCGGATGGCCGCGCGGATAATCATGGCTGTCGGCATCGTAGCCGACAGCCTGCGACAAGGCGGACGTCACCCTACATGCGACCACAAAACGCCGGGGGCGGGGACGTGGTCCCCACCCCCGGATCGCGTTCCGGGGCGGCGCGCCTCCCGGGGAGCGCCGCGGGCCCGGAGAGGGCTGGCCCGGGGAGGGCTCCCCGACGGCTCCCGTCCGTGTGGAGCCCGCGGGCTCAGGGCTTGCGGATGACCCGGACGCCGTCGTCGCCCTTGGGCGGCTGGTTGTGGCCGGACTCCGGGTGGCGGTAGATACCGGTGATGCCCGGGTCGCCGCCCTGTTCCTGGCCCTTCTGGCCCTGCTCCTGGCCCTTCTGGCCCTGTTGGGGGCCGGACTGCGGCTGCTGCGGACCCGCGTGGCTCTGCTGCGGACCGGACTGCGGCTTCTGGTCGCCCTCGGGGGCGGGGCCGGTGAAGCGGGCGCCCTGCGGAGGACGGGGAGCGGGCTGGGCCTGGTCCTTCGGGGAGGAGGCTCCCGCCGGGTCCTGGACTGTCTGCTCCGGCTTGGCCACCGGCCTGATGCGCACGGTCGCCTCGTCCGACTGCTGCTGGAGGGGAGGCAGCTTGGTGGTGGCCTCGTCCTTGTCCTTGGCCGCCGCGGCGGGCTTGGCCGGGACCGGCTTGGCCGGGGTCGGCTTGACCGGGGTCGGCTTGACCGGGGTCGGCTTGGCCGGGGTCGGCTTGGCCGGGGAGGGGGCGGGGGCCACCTCTTCGCGGGACAGCCCGCTCTCCAGCGCGCCCGCCTTGTCCTCGGCCGCGACCAGGTCGGCCAGGGTCGAGTGCATGTCCTTGAGGCGGCGCAGCGCCTCGGCGTGCGTGGCGGTGAGCGTGGCGAGCCTGCGGTCCGCGGTGTCGTGGATCTTCTTCGCCCGCGTCTCGGCCTCGCTCAGACGGCGCTCGCCCTCCTGCTTGGCCTGGTCCCGGAGCTGGTCGGCCTCCTTCTTGGCGCTGTCGACCATCGAGTGGGCCTCCGAGCGCGCGGAGGACAGGATCCGCTCGGCGTGCTCCTCGGCGTCCCTGCGGTACTTGGCGATCTCCTCCTGGGCCTTCTTCTCGGCCTCCTTCACCTCGGACTCGACCCTGGAGCGGCGCTCCTGGGCCTCCTCCTCGGCGATGCGCAGGATCTCGGCCATGCGCTCGCTGATCTGCTCGTGCTCCGGCTTGACCTGTGCCTTCTCGCGGGCGATGGCGAGGTCGCGCTTGTACTGCTCCAGCTCGTCGTCCAGCCGCTGGAGACGCTCGCGCTGGCTCTTGAACTGGTTGTCCGTCCGCACGAAGTAGTCATCGACGTGCGCCTTGTCGTAGCCGCCCTTGCGCACCGTCGGAAACCTGTCCTGCTGGAGTCCGCCGCCCGGCAACATATCGCTCATGTGCCCTTCATGTCCTTACACCGTTGTGACTGTACGACGCAGAAGGTGCGAGTTGACCCGTACCCATTGTCACTACGACACCCGCCGGGTCTCGTTAGCGACATACGCCCGATAGTGCCCTTTTCTGCGTACCGGCCCGGCCGCCTGGGGGCACCGGTCGGGAGCGGAGCGTAACGCCGTGGACACCGTCCAGGCGACCAAGGTAGACACGCGCGGCGCGGCCGCGTCAAGATCCCCGACCGGCACATCGCCGTGCGGACCCCGGTCACGTTCTTACTAAGGTATGCGCGATCATCCCCGTACGGGGGCAGAGCGGTCAACTTCCCGCTGATCCGCCCCCTCACGGGGAGACGGGACACAGCGGTACGAGACGCAGGGAGGGCCACGAGATGGACAACGGCCGCACGGAAGGCGGGCACGCGGGGCCCCGCGTGGGCGGGGCGGACTTCGGGCGACCGGAGGTTCACCCGAGCGCGTGGATCGCGCCCGGCGCGGTGGTGGTCGGCCGCGTGCGCCTGGGCGCCCAGAGCAGCGTCTGGTACGGGTCGGTGCTGCGCGCCGACACCGAGGACGTCGTCGTCGGTGACAGGGTCAACATCCAGGACCAGTGCGGCCTGCACTCCGACCCCGGGGAGCCCGTGCTCCTGCACGACGACGTGAGTCTGGGCCACAAGGCGATGGTGCACGGCGCGGTCGTGGAGGAGGGCGCGCTCATCGGCATCGGCGCCATCGTCCTGGGCGGCGCCCGCGTCGGCCGGGGCGCCCTGGTCGCGGCGGGCTCCCTCGTGCCGCCGGGCAAGACCGTCCCGCCGGACACGCTGTGGGCGGGCGTGCCCGGCAAGGTGGTGCGGGAGCTCAACGACAACGACCGACTGGTGCTCCAGCACACCCCGGCCCACTATGCGGCGCTCGCCGCCCAGCACCAGGACGTCACCTGGGC
>NZ_CBDRFA010000132.1:0-10678 GCF_965343085.1 Nocardiopsis synnemataformans
GCAGGGCGGACACCTACTGGACCACGTTGGAGGGCCAGTCCGAGGACAACACCTCGAACCTGGCGGATGGCCCCACGGTCACCAGCCTTCGGGAGCTGATCGACGCGGGCATCCTGGGCTTCGCCGCCTACAACTCCACCCGGCAGGTCATGTACTACCCCACCACGGAGGAGGCCGGGGAGGAGCATGCCGAGGAGTTGCTCCCGTACATCAGGGACGGCAAGGAGCCGGACGCGGAGTACTACCAGATCCTGGCGCAACTGGCCGCGATCAACGCTCTGGCGCTCGACGGGCAGCGCAACGGCAACCAGCTTCGACCTCACCAGATCGATTACCTGGAAGAGTTCTACGCCACCATCGACGAGCACTCGAGCGTCACTGGCTTGGCCCCCAACATCGAGTCCAACGAGACGCTCAGCAACGAAGAGCGCGCCGAACTCATGGAGGCGTTGGGTGGTGGCCTGCTCGCCCTCTCCGACGGACGGCTCGGCGGAGGCTACGACCACCTGCCCGAGGGCGTCCGGGAGTTGGTGAACGGCCCTGGGGGCTACTGGGAGCCGGGAGGGTCTCCCCCCGGCGAGTCTGCGACCAAAGAGGAGAGGGGTAACGAGTCCTGGCTCAATGCCGCCGGCGGCCTCGGTGACCTCCTCCAGGCCGCTCCGTCCCTCGAAGGCCAGCCGATGCGCGGGGGCACCGCATTCTCCACGCACCTCACGGTCAGCATCTCCGAGGCGCTGGAGATGGACTACCCGGACTCGGACCCGGAGCTCACAGAAAAGCTCGAACCGCTTCTGGACGTCACAACCCGAAACCCCGAGGCAAACGCGGTCCTGCTCACCGGTGAGACGACGAACGGCAACCCCTACTCACACCCCAACTTCGGCGACATCGACCTCGGCGAGACACTCGGACGCCTCTATCAGAACGACTGGGACGACAACGGAGAGGCTGTCGCCCAGATCACTGACTGGATCTCCGGCTACGCGGACAGCGACGACCCGGACCAACAGAAACTCGCAGGGGATTCGACAGCCAACCTTATCGAAGCCATCGCTGGTGACAACGAACTCTACCTCGAGCTCATTGGCGTCAAAATGGAAGAAGACGAAGGCACATTTATAATCACAAACAAGGACGAACCGAAAGTCTCGTTCTCTGAAATAAATCCAGAAATAGCCGAGTCCTTCTTCGAAGTTTTCCACACCTACATCGACGACTTCGGAGGGGAGACCGATGGGGTCTACGAATACCGGACAGGCGAGCAAGACCTGAATCTACCCCTAGAGGCCCGCACGAGGTTCATGCAATATATCGCCAGTGACGATGCTTCTGCAGTGCGCATGATTGCCTCCGTTGAAGGCCAACAGATGTCGAATCTCAGCTTCGATAATATCAACCCGGACAGTCCATTCACTGCAGGTTCTGAGAACGGGACCCTCCAAGGACTCCTTGACTCATCCCTTCAGAATGAGGCAATGAACAGGACCGCCAATGCGGACGAGGCCGCCGAGTCCACCGCTGAACGGCAAAGGCAAGCAGCGATGCTGATTACTGACATCGCCCTTGGCGTCGGCAAGGTACCCGCCTCCATGCACCCCGCCAGCGCTGTCGGAGCCGAAATCCTCGCGGCCACCATCAAGGACGAGATTCAAACCCAGGTGAACGAGGAACTCAAAGCCGAGATCGGAGACTTCGCGGAAGCACGAGGAGACGGTGACACACCGGAAGACGACGTCCGGCGAAATGCTTCCCTCTACCTCCTCAGCCAACTCGTCGACTCAGAGCAATCCGACCTCGAACTGAGCGATATTGACGAAACCGCCATCACCGAAAGCAGCGATGGCACGAGACGAGTTGCTTCCGGCATTCACGAGATCTACTCCCGAAGCCTATCTAAAATGGACGCCAAAATTGACCCTATCCTCACGGATAACGAGATCATCCTGAACCAGAATGAGATGAAAGAAGACTCCGAAGTCACACCGGAAACCATAACTGCAAACGATTTTGTTACAACATACACTCGTAGTCACCAAGAGCAATACGACGAGATTGTCGAAAACTACCGAGCGCGAACTCCACAGGAGATTGCTGAAATGATAGGCCGTTGACACCGAACCTGACAGCACTCGGACACGACAAGAGCGCTAACCCATGAGCGACGGCACTGCCAACACCCCAGAGTCGACATCCCCACCCCATCGGCGAGGCCCGAATACCCAGCCCATAATAGTGGTGAACCTGAGCATCACGGTGATCGGCCTGATCACCATGTTTCTGCTGATCACAACACCCTCAGTCCTCTTCCCGGATGCAGAGTATCCCGTCGACTGTCGTCCTATCGCGGAGTGGGGTTTCACTCCTGGTGTTATCGACTTCGGCAGTGACCGTCCTGGAGAGGCGATCCGGGACTCCTGCGACCGGAATCGACAGAACAGGCTCGCGACGGCGGTGCTGGTCGCGGTGCCGACGGCGATCTCCGGATCGGTGGGGATGACCGCCCTGCTCTTTCGGCGACAGCTGTCTGGACCGGGCGCCGAACCGCCCCGGAGCGCGAAGGACTGATCAGGCGCGGGGGTGGGCCCGGCGGTAGGTGTCGCGCAGGCGCTCCACGGACACGTGGGTGTAGATCTGCGTACTGCGCGGGCTGGCGTGGCCCAGGAACTCCTGCACGCTGCGCAGGTCGGCACCGCCGTTGAGCAGGTGGGTGGCCGCGCTGTGCCGCAGGCCGTGCGGCGCGCTGTCCGCACCGGCGGCACGCAGGTGGGCGTGCACGTCCTCGCGGGCCTGGCGGACTCCCAGACGGCCGCCTCGGGCCCCCAGGAACAGCGCGGCGCCACTGGTGGCGCCCGCCATCTCCGGGCGGCCACCGGACAGCCAGGCGTCGAGGGCGTCCAGGGCCGGACCGCCCACGGGAACCGTGCGCTCCTTGGCCCCCTTGCCCAGGACGCGCACGGTGTCGCGTTCGCGGTCCACGTCGGCAAGGTCCAGGGCGCACAGTTCAGCGACGCGCACACCGGTGGCGTAGAGCGTCTCCACCACCGCGCGGCGGCGCAGGCCGGTCGGGGTCTCGTCGGTCTCCCCCGCGAGCGCCGCGGCGGCCTGGCGCTCGTCGAGCACCATGGGCAGGGAGCGCTGCTGCGCCGGACTGGCCAGGCGCGGGCCGGGATCGGCCGCCAGCACACCCTCGCGGTGCAGGAACCGGGTGAGCGCGCGCACGGCGGCCACCCGGCGGGCCACGGTGGCGCGACCCGCGCCCGCGTCGCGGGCCCGGGACAGCCACCCGCGCACCAGGTCCACGTCCAGGTCCTCCACGCCCCGCCCCCGCTCCTCCAGGTGGGCCAGGAGGGAGCGCAGGTCGGCCAGGTAGCCGCGCACGGTGTGGGGTGAGCGTCCCAGCTCGCCCGACAGGTGCGCGGCGAAGCGCTCCAGCACGCCTACCTCCCGGAGGGCAGGCAGGCGATCCCCTCGACCTCCACGAGGTAGGTGGGGTCGACCAGGCCGCTCACCTCCACCAGGGACGCGGCGGGCAGGCGCCCCTCGGGAAGGCACTCGACCAGGGCGGAGCGGAACTCCTCCAGGTCGGAGATGTGGCGCAGGTAGTAGGTGAGCTTGACCAGGTGGCCGAGGTCCGCGCCGTGGCGGGCCAGGATGGCCTCCAGGTTGCGGAAGATCTGGCGCGTCTGCCCCCCGATGTCCCCGGCGACCTCGCCCCCGGGCCCCTCGGGGGTCTGTCCGGAGACGAACAACAGCGGCCCGTCCGCCACCAGGGCGTCACTGTAGGGTTTAGCCATGGCGTCACCGTACCCATCCGGCGGGGCGCGTTACCGTCGCCGCCGCGACCGCCCGGCCCGGAACCAGGTGTGTCAGGAGCGCGCCACGGAGCGTACGTACCCCGTGGGGCCTCCGGTCCCGACGGACCCGGGAGGCCGTGACCGTCCACGACGGTACGGATGATCCACCGGACCCGACCGCCTCCGCCCGCTCACTGGGGCAGCCGCCAGCCCGCCGGACAACGCTCCACCAGCCCGGCCGCGGCCAGCATCCCCAGGGAACGCAGGGTCCTCTCCAGGCGGGTCCCGCTGGTCACCGCGATCACCGCCGGTCCGGCGCCGGACCGGGGCACCGCCGCCAGGACCCGGGCGCTGTCCTGGTCGAGCTCGGCCGACACCCGCAGCGGCCCGGCCTCCGGTGGCAGCTCCCCCAGCGCGCTCACCTGGGCGACGACGTCGTCCGCGCAGGTGACGCAGCCCGCGTGCCAGTCGCGGAGCAGCAGGTGGCAGCCCACCGACATCGCCGAGGTGACCGGGCCGGGAACCGCCATCAGCACCCGGTTGAGCTCGGCGGCGTGCGAGGCGGTGTTGAGTGCCCCGCTGCGCCGTCCGGCCTCGACCACCACCGTGCCCGGGGTGAGCGCGGCGATCAGCCGGTTGCGGACGAGGAAGTCCGGTGCGCGCGGGGTGGCGCCCACCGGTCGCTCGCTCACCAGCACCCCGGTGCGGGCGACGTCGGCGAACAGGCCCGCGTGCCCGCGCGGGTAGTCCACGTCCAGCCCGCAGGCCAGCACCACGACCGTGCCGCCGTGGGTCTGGGCCGCCCGGTGCGCGGCCCCGTCGATCCCGTACGCGCCGCCGGAGACCACCACGACCGCGCTCTCGGCCAGCTCGTAGGCTATCTCCGCCGCCACGTGCTCCCCGTAGGGGGTGGCCGAGCGCGCACCCACCACGGCCACCGAGCGCAGGCACAGGTGGCGCAGGTCCCCCGCGCCGCGCACCCACAGACCGTGCGAGCGCCGCCCTCCGGGCAGGCCCAGCTCGTCGAGGCGCCCCGGCCACTCGGGGTCCGCCGGGGCCACGAAGCGGATCCCGGCCGCCGCCGAGTCGCCGAGCAGTCCGTCGGGGTCCACCCCCCGGGCCGCGGTGCCCCACCGCGCCCACCTGCGCTCCAGGAGCGCCTGGGCCTCCGGTCCCGGACTCTCCTCCTCGGCACAGGGCACCGGTGGCGGGGACGCCCCCGCCACCAGCAGCGCCCACACCCGGTCCGCCCCGTGCTCGGCGAGCACCGCCCCCAGCCACAGGTCCCCCGGCGGGGCCACCGCCGTCAGGCAGGCCCGCGCCCGCGCGTCCGCCTCACCCTCCGCGTCCCGCACCGTCCCACCGCTCCTCTCCGTCCCGTCCGTGCTCACCACGCGCGCCCCGCCCAGAGCGCGAAGGCGTAGGCCGCCTCCTCCTCGCCGGGGCGGTCCCGGTCGGCGAGGTCGGCCAGGGTCCAGGCGACCCGCAGGGCGCGGTCCACCCCCCGGGCGCTGATCTGTCCGAGGTCCATCGCTCTGCCCAGCACCCGCAGCGCGGCGGACTCCACCGGGAACTCCCGGCGCAGCTGTGCCCCGGGGATGGCCGCGTTGGTGGTCCAGGGCGTGTGCGCCAGCCGCTCGGCGGCGCGGGCGCGGGCCTTCTCCACCCGGGCGGCCACCACTTCGGAGGACTCGGCGAAGGCGCGGTCGGCGAGCAGCTCGGCCCTCGACACCGGTTGCAGCTCCACCTTGAGGTCGATCCGGTCCAGCAGGGGCCCGGACAGGCGGGAGAAGTAACGGCGCCGCTCGCCGGCGGGACAGGTGCACAAGGCGCCGGGTTTGGCGCAGGGGCAGGGGTTGGCGGCCAGCACCAGCTGGAAGCGTGCCGGGAAGGTCACCGTCGAGGAGGCGCGGGCCAGGACCACCTCGCCGCGCTCCAGGGGTTCGCGCAGGGAGTCCAGCACCCCGCGCCCGAACTGCGGAGCCTCGTCGACGAAGAGCACGCCGCGATGGGCCTTGGACACCCAGCCGGGCGTGGGGTAGCCGCTGCCGCCGCCGATGATCGAGGCCCGGGTGGAGGTGTGGTGCGGCGCCGCGAAGGGGGGCACGGTGACCAGGGGCGCGCCGGGCGGCAGCATGCCCGCCACCGAGTGGATGGCGGTGGCCTCCAGCGCCTCGGCGGGGCTGAGCGGGGGCAGCACGGTGGGCAGGCGTTCGGCGAGCAGGCTCTTGCCGGTGCCGGGAGGCCCCAGCATCATGAGGTTGTGGCCGCCGGCCGCGGCGATCTCCACCGCACGGCGGGCCACCGGCTGCCCCAGGACGTCGGACAGGTCGGGTCCCTGGCCGCGCGGCTCGCGGGGCCGGGGCACGGCCTCCTCCGCGTGCGCCTCGGGAAAGCACTCCCCGCGCAGCCACTGGCACAGGTCCATCAGGCTGTCCACCGCCGTCACCTCGGCCCCGGGCACCAGCCGGGCCTCGGCGGCGTTGCCCCGTGCGACGACGAACCTGCGGTAGCCCTGCCCGGCGGCCGACACGACCGCCGGAAGCACCCCCAGCACCGGCCGCGCCCGGCCGTCCAGACCCAGTTCGGCGATGAGGACGCTGTCCTCCAGCCGCTCCACCGGCACCGAGCCCGCCGCGGCGAGGACGGCGGCGGCGATGGCCAGGTCGAACAGGCTTCCCGACTTGGGCAGGCTGGCCGGGGACAGGCTGATGACGATCTGGCCGCTGGGCCACTCCTCGCCGCTGTTGACGACGGCGGCGCGGATGCGGTCCCTGGCCTCGCGGAGCGCGGCGTCGGGCAGACCCACCAGGGTCACCCCGAAGTCGCCGCCGCCCAGGTGCACCTCCACCTCGACGATGTGCCCCTGGACGCCCAACAGGGCGATGCAGCGGGTGCGGGCGAGCGTCATCATGCCATCCCCCGCTCATGGGAGACGAACACGCGCCCGCCGCTGATCAGGACGCAGACGCCGTCCACGCGCAGGGGGCGGGCGGGCACCCGGTGCCGGACCGCCCAGGCGTGTCCGAGGCGGCGCAGACGGCGCCGCTTGTCCGGGGTGATGGCCTCCACCGGATGCCCGTACCGGACGGAGGTACGGGTCTTGACCTCAGCAATGACCAGGACGGGACCGTCCCGGGCCACGATGTCGATCTCCCCGTCGGGGATGCGCCAGTTGCGGGCGACCACCCGCATCCCGGCGCGTCGGAGGAAGGCCACGGCGAGGTCCTCGCCACGGCCGCCCAACGTCCTTCGGTACTCGGCCCACCGGTCCAAGGTCAACCACCTCCCGTAACCACGGTCGGTGATCGCCGCTCACGGCGCCAGGGCCGGTTCCCTCCTGTGGAAAACCCCGGCCGCGCCCGGACGGACAGGCAGGATCCCGGGAGGCCGGACCCCGGGAGGCCGGGGCCGCACCCGGGATCCGGCCACCCGGCGCCGGATCAGTCCTGTGCGCCCCCCTCGGCGGGTGGCATCTCCAGGTCGGCCTTGGTGATCTCCTCGACGTTGACGTCCTTGAACGTCACCACGCGGACGTTGCGGACGAACCTGGCCGGGCGGTACATGTCCCAGACCCAGGCGTCCTCCATCACGACCTCGAAGTACATCTCCCCGTTCTCGGTCGAACGCGGCTGGAGGTCGACGTGGTTGGTGAGGTAGAACCGCCGCTCGGTCTCCACCACGTAGCTGAACAGACCGACGACGTCGCGGTACTCGCGATAGAGCTGGAGCTCCATCTCGGCCTCGTACTTCTCCAGGTCCTCAGAACTCATCCACGCGCTCGCTTTCGTCGCACTCTCCGGTCGTGGTGTGCCGGTCCCCTCCGCCCGGACACCGCCGACGGCCGGGGTGTTCCCGGTCGAGGGCGGCCCCGCGCGTCGGGGGACGCCGATACCGTCCAGCCTCCATCATGCGTCACGGAAGGGCCCCGTGTACTCCGCCGTGCGGATTTTCTCGGCGGACCGCCCCGCGCGGCACGTCACTCGTCCGCGGCGTTGAGCTCCTCGAAGGACTCCGGAACGCTCAGCGGACCGATCTGCCCGACCGGCCAGATGATCACGAAGGCCCGGCCCACGACGTGGTCGATCGGGACCGCGCCGCCGCCGGGGTTGTTCTGGTTGAGCCGCGAGTCGGAGGAGATCGCCCGGTGGTCCCCCATCAGCCACAGGTGTCCCTCGGGCACTTCGATCGGGCCGAACTCGGTGTGCGTGGCCACGCTGCCCGGGTAGAGGTAGACCTCCTCCTCGAGGGGGACCCCGTTGACCAGGACGCGGTTCTGCTCGTCGCAGCACTCCACGGTGTCACCGGGCAGGCCGATGACCCGCTTGATGTACTCCTTGCCCGTGGGCGCCGCGCCCAGCTGCTGCTGCACCCACGTGAACGCGGCCGAGACCGGGTTGGTGGGCTCGGGGACCGACACGGTGTTCGGATCGTCCCAGGACCCGTTGCCGTCGAAGACGACCACCTCGCCGCGCTCGATGTCGCGGAGCTCGTAGACGACCTTGTTGACGAGTACCCGGTCCCCGACGAGGAGCGTGTTCTCCATCGAGGTGGAGGGGATGTAGAAGGCCTGCACCAGCCAGGTCCTGATCACGAACGCCAGGACCACGGCGATCACGACCAGGATGGGGAGTTCCTTCCAGAACGACCCCTTCTTCTCGGTGCTCTCGGACTTGCTCATCTCGTCGTCCGCCCCCTCCTCCGACTCCTCGCCGTCGGTACCGGAGACAGCACTGGCTCCCGAGCTCTCATGAGCTCGGGAGCCAGTGGCGGAGCCGTGCTCCTCCGGACCGGGCTGGGCGGATTCCTCGTCCTGGACCCCGTCCGAGCCGAGGTCCTTCTCGTCTTTGCTCATCGAGCCGAAGCCTATCCTGCCTCCCTGGTGGGAGCGGAGAGATTCGACACGGAAAAACGCCGGGGAGAGACCCTGGGTCACCCGGTGAAGGACTAGCGGCGCTCGCGGATGCGGGCGGCCTTGCCGCGCAGGTCGCGCAGGTAGTACAGCTTGGCGCGACGCACGCGGCCGCGGGCGGCGACCTCGTACTTCTCGATGGCCGGGGTGTGGATCGGGAAGGTGCGCTCCACGCCCACGCCGTAGCTCACCTTGCGGATAGTGAAGGTCTCGCGGTTGCCCGATCCCTGGCGGCGGATGACGACGCCCTTGAAGACCTGGACACGGGTACGGGCGCCCTCGGTCACGCGGACGTGAACGTTGAGGGTGTCACCGGGACGGAACTCCGGGACGTCGGAACGAAGCTGGGCCTTCTCCAGCTCCTGAATGGCGGTGTGCATCTCGCGAATCCTCATCGATAGCGCTCCGCGTCCTGCTCCCCGCGGGGGGAAGGGGTACGCGGGCGAGGGCCCGAATGGGTCTGTACTGTCGAACCGCCCGGGTGACCGTCACAGAGGCCGACGTCGTACCGCCGGCATGCGGATGCCGCCGGTCACCGAGGGGGAACCCACCCAGTCTGCCACATCTCAGGTGGCGTCTCGAACGGTCTCCTCCGCCAGGACCTCCTGGTCGCGCCGGTCCAGCGCCTCCTCGGGCAGGGCCTCCACCAGGTCGGGGCGGTTGCGCGCGGTCTTGCGCAGCGCCTGGTCTCGGCGCCAGCGGTCCACGGCGCCGTGGTTGCCCGACAGCAGCACCGGCGGCACCTCCCGGCCGCGCCAGGAGGCGGGCTTGGTGTAGACCGCCCCCTCCACGAGGTTCTCCATACCGCCGGAGGCGAAGGAGTCCTGCACCGCGGACTCGGTGTTGCCGAGGACACCCGGCAGCAGTCGGGTGATCGCCTCGACCATCACCAGCGTCGCGGACTCGCCGCCGTTGAGCACGTAGTCGCCGATGCTGACCTCCTCGACGGGCATCCGCTCCGCGGCGTCCGCCGCGACCCTCGAGTCGATGCCCTCGTAGCGGCCGCAGCCGAAGACCAGGCGCTCCTCCTTGGCCAGGCGCTCGGCGTCGGCCTGGCGGAAGGGTCGACCGCTGGGGGTGGGCAGGATCAGCCGCGCGGGCCCCTCCCCCACGACCTCGTCCAGCGCCTCGCCCCACGGCTCGGGCTTCATCACCATGCCGGGGCCGCCGCCGTAGGGGGTGTCGTCCACGGTGTTGTGGCGGTCGTGGGTCCAGGAGCGCAGGTCGTGCACGCGCACGTCGAGTAGCCCGGACACGCGGGCCCTGCCGATCAGGGACAGGTCCAGGGGGCCGAAGTACTCGGGGAAGATGCTGATGATGTCGATGCGCACGGCGCGCCCCTTCAGTCGGCGAGGTCGAGCAGGCCGGGCGGGGGGTCGATGACGATCCGGCCCCCGGCCACGTCGACCTCGGGGACCAGGGCCGCCACGAAGGGCACGAACACCTCTCCGCCGTCCGGAGTGGTCACCACCAGGAGGTCCTGCGCGTGGTGGAGCACGTCCGCCACCGTGCCGACCGGCTCCGCGCCGGTGGTCACCGCGGCCAGGCCGATGAGTTCGTGGTCGTGGAACTCGTCCGGGTCATCCAGCGGCGGGATGTCCTCGGAGTCCACGAGCAGGGCGGTGCCGCGCAGCCCCTCCGCGGCGTCGCGGTCGGCCACGCCCTCGAAGCGCACGAGCAGGCGACCGCTGTGGCGGCGCGTGGAGACCACGGTGAGCGGACCGGTTCCGGCCGGGTCGGTGGCCAGCACGGAGCCGTCGGCGAACCGGGCCACGGGGTCGTCCGTGCGCACGTCGACGGCGACGTCGCCGCGGACTCCGTGCGCGCGGCCGATCCGGCCGACAACGAGTCGCATGGGGATTCTTCCGTCCTTCCGCCCCCTCGGGGGGTGAGAAAACTGTGCCCGGGTCCGGGCGCGTGCGGTGGGCACGGGCCCCGGGGTCCCGGGCACGGCTGCGGGGGGGGGGGGGGG
>NZ_CBDRFA010000133.1:0-10662 GCF_965343085.1 Nocardiopsis synnemataformans
GCCCCGCCACACACGGGCCAGCAGCCCCCCTCGACCGCGCCGCAGAACCCGGCCTCCGACACCGGCCAACGCTCCACACCCACCGAGCGCAACAGCGGTGAACGCTCACCCCAGCGCACCGGTGACACCCGCACCCCGGACCCATCCACACAACGGTCGACCCACGACGGCGACGGTGTGCGCACCCCGACCGAGAGCGCTCCGCCCACTTCGGAAACCGCGACCACCGGCAACACCACCGGCCAGGACAACCCCGGCGCCTCGACGGACGAGCAGCGGGCGAACCCCGACACCGCTCCCGCCCCCGAACAGCGAACCTCATCAAGCGACACCCCGCAGCCCCCGCCTCCCACCACCGAAGACGGCGACGGCCAGCACGACACCAACACCACCACCGAGAACGAACCGCCCCAGGACACCGAGGACACCGGACACAACCCCTCCCAACGCGACGGCGAACAGCCCAACAAGCACGATGAGGAAACCTCCGGGAACGACGACCGCTCCCAGGACCGCGACAAGGACCAGTCCGGTGACGGCAGGGACCAGTCGGGCGACGGCAAGCGGTCAGGCGAGGAGAGCGGCGACCGCTCCGGAGACGGCGAGGACCAGGGCGGCAACGACAGGGACCAGTCAGGGGACAAGAACAGCGACCGATCCGACCGCGAGGACAGCGAGGACAGCGAGGACGGCGAGGACGGCGAGGACGGCGAGCGCACGGACGACGACGCCGAATCCGTGCACGAGGAGGACTCCACCACCGAGAAGGACGGCCAAGAGCAGAAAGACGAAGAGACCCACGAGGACACCCCAGCCGAGACCAGCGTCCCGCAGGAACAGGAGACACCGCAGAACCCACCGTCCGCCGAGAACGGGGAGACGACGGAGGAGACGGTCCGCACACCCGCGCCGACCGAGGCCGAGACGCCCGTGACCACGGAGGAGACACGGCCCGAGGACAGAGAACACGAGGAGAGCACACCTCCCCCGCCCCCCGCACCCGTTCCGACCGAGAACGACACCATCCAATCAGTGGTAACGCCCGTCGACACCGACGTCACGGACACGGAACACGCACCCCCGCCCCCGCCCCCGCCCCCGCCCCCGCAGAACAACACCGGTACCGACACCGGCCCCGTCCCCCTCGGCGGGACAAGCAGGGACATCCTGCTCGGTCCCCTCAGCACCGACTCCCCCGTTCCCCAGGACGGAAGCCTGACCGGCAACACCCCCGCCCCCGTCGGCCGCGGGTCGAACACCCGTGGCAGACCGGTTCCCAAGAGCTCCCGCTTCTCCTTCATGTACCGCTGGCGGTTCAGGGGCACGCCGACGCAGCCGGACCGGAGCACCCAGGAGGGAGCCCCGCCGGAGGGCGCACCGCCACCCCGGCCGCTCCCGACCCTCACCTACGGCAGCGGCTTCGTGCCGGACCGGAGCGGTCAGAGCTACGATTTGGGCTACCTGACCACCTCCACCGTCCTCGGGCCGCACATGCTCTTCGCCGAGCACCTGTCCGAATTCGTCGACGACGTCCTGACCGGTACTCCGGACATGCCCGACTCCGCACGGCAGGAGATCACGAAGGGCGTAGTCGACATCCTCACGAGGGAGGGGCCGCGACCCTTCCTCCGCGAGGGCGGACACACCGTCAGCACCACACACGACGGGCGGACGTGGAGCGTCGACATCGATCTGCGCCCCAACGACGGCGATTTCTACCACGTCGACACCGAGCCCCAGAACGGCGGCGGGGACTCCAGGTTCCTGAGGCTCCACGACGCCGGCCCCGGGGTGGACTCCAGCGACGGCGGATCACGCGGAGCGGGCAAGGCCTTCACCGCCAAGTTCACGGTAAGCCCCTTTTACCTGGGCAGCATCAACGGCAACGACGCCGGACCGATCTTCGCTGTCGGCGGACGCTTCGGCAAGAAGGTCCGGGGCACCGGCGTATCGGCCTCGGCCAGTGCCAACTCCGCCAGCGGCATCGAACCGCTCGGCACCCCGAACCTCTACGTCGGCGACCTGCACATGAAGGCGTCCGTCACCGGTCCCGGCCTCACCGCGCCGCGCGTCCAGGAGGGGACCGCGTACAACGGGCTGGCCATGAACCTGCCGGGCGAGGTGGTCTCCTCCGACGCCCCCCTGCGCATCGTGCCCAACAACGGACAGGCGGAAGACAACGGACACCACCTGCCCGTGAACCGGCCGTTCATAGGTACCGGCCACCCGCTCGAGATCACCCGTTTCTCCCCGGTCCCTCCGGCATCCGGTGGCGGAACCAGTGGGAACACCACGTCCGGCGACGGCGGAACCGGCCGCAGCGGCGAAGGCGACCGCAGCGACAGCACCACCACCGTCACCACGGGCAGCGGCAGGCCAGGGAAGAGCACCTTCGGCACCTGGCTCGCCGACCACCTCCTGGGCCCCCGCCCCGACGGGGACCGGAGCAGCGGCCGCGCTCCCTCAAGGAAGGAACAGCGCCACAACGACTACCGCGAGCGGATCGAATACGCCTTCGACAACGACCGGATGCAGCAGTACCTGCCGCAGATGAGCAACGGTTCCGCGCACATCCGGATCCAGTTCTCCCGCAGTGATTCCCGCATCATGCGGATGTGGTCGGTGTCGACCGAGTACAACCGCAAGGACTTCGCCCTCGGCCTGGCCGACTTCGTGCACAGCAACACCGCGGTCAAGAGCGACTCCTCCAGCGTGAAGCACTCCGACGTGGTGTCCGGTTCGATCGGCGTCGGTTTCGGCATCTGGCTCGACCTGCCCAACGGCAAGAGCATCCGGCTGGACGCGCCCTTCGTGGAGTACTCGGGGACGTTCGAGAAGAGCACAGGGGTCGCCCTGAACACCTCGGGGACGAGCAGCCATGTCGTGCACGCCCCCTCCGGCCACGCGGCCTACGACGTGAAGCGCGACTTCTACGTCCACATTGAGGGCGAGCCGGGGCCGCACCGCTTCGAGGGGGAATCCGTCGAGCTGCTCACGGTCGAGAACGCCCGCCTGCTCAACGGTGAAACGCCCAAGGCCCCGGATCCGACCGGCGAACCGGCCGCGCCACCCCGGCCCCCGTTCCCGAACCTCGCGGTGAACAGCCCCACGGACCTGAGCGGGGCCACCGTACTCGGGTTCGGCTACGTTCCTCCGGCCACTCCCGAGAACAACGGCGAGTCAACGGGAACCACCGCCACCGCCACCGCCACCGCCAACACACCCAACGCCACTGGAAGCACAGGCACCACAGGAACCACAGGCAACAACGACACGGGAACCGCGAACACGACGGGCACCACGAGGAACAACGGCTCCGACGGCGACACCCAGGCGGCTTCCTCACCGCAGCGCTCGTTCTACGACGAGCTGGCGTACCGCGTGCTCGAAGACATTGCCGAGAAGCGTCCCGGAATGGTCATCCCGGACCTGGCGCGGACCGACAAGAACTACGCCGTCCGCCCCAGCCACATGGACCCGAAAAAACCGGACAACAGCTCCCGCGGGCACCGGCACCGCACCTTCCGCGAACACCGCTTGGGCGGACGCCGCAACGTGGATGTGGCACGGGAGAACACCCTGAAGGTCATCAAGGCGCTCTCCGAGTCCGGTCTCAAGAGCGGTGCGTCCGACCTACCCGGTGACGGCATCCCGATCCGCCTCAAAGAGACCGCCGTGATCGACCTGAAGAGACTCACCAAGGACAAGGGTCTGCGCCCCAACCACGTGACCTTGCGTGTCTACGGCGACTTCGGCCGCCTGGTGCACCAGTTCGACACGACCGCCAGCGGGGGCAGCCGGTTCGCTGGCTCGGCCGGCATCACCACCACGAAGGGGTCGAGCTTCAATCAGACGCTCAGCGTCACCGCGGGCGGCAGCGTGCGCACCGAAACCAACGCCGACGCACGCGGCGTCCCCCGGGTCCTGGGAAACCCCTCGACCTCGTTGACCGCATCCCGGAACAGTGGCAAGGGCTCCAGCCAGGGCCTCTCCCACAGCTCCGAGGAGACGGTGCTGTTCAACGGGGACTCCGACGTGTGGACGTCCAGCACCCACTTCACCGCACGACTGTTCGAGTACGACGACATCGGGATGGCCCGCGACAACGACAAGTCCCAGCGCGAACGCGGCATCGAGCTCCTGAAGGGTGGGATGGACGCCCAGACCGTCCTCCTCACACCCAAGATGCCGCCGGTGGCCTCCGACTCCCCGAACACCGCGTCCGACCCGACGGGCACGACCCGCGACGGCGAGACCGCCACCTCCTCCGACGGGCGGGAGACGCGGAACACCACCGAGGTCGCCGCCACCACCGACACACGGGGAGGGGACTCCACGCAGACGAACACCACCGGGCGCACGGAGCCCGACACGACCGGCGGTCGGCAAGAGCTCACGCCCGAGCAGACACGGGACATGATCGTCCGCAACTTCGTCCCGAAGCGCACCCCCGGCGGTACGGCGAGCAATAACCGGGGAGGCCGATGGACCGTCATCCGGAACGGGGGCGTCCACACCTGGGGACGCCGATTCGGCGGGGGTGCCGAGGTCGTCGCCCCTCCCCAGAACACCACCACGAACACCACCGGCACCGACGGCACCCCAACCGTCGTCCCCTCCCCACCGCCTCCCCCTAGCGACACCACGAACACCACGAACACCGACAACAACCCAACCGTCACCCTCACCCCACCAGCGCCCCCCGACACCACCACCAACACCAACACCGGAACGACGCCGGAGACCGCTTCGCCAGGAGGCGAGCGGAGCGGGGACGACTCCCCGGCCAGCCAGCCCCCGCAGGACTCAACGACCCTGAACCAGGACCGCGCCCGAGCGATCCGCCGCATCGGCGGCACCTTCGAGCGCGTGAGCGCCCGCTTCGACACCGGGGACGGGAACATGCGCGGGCTGGTGGAGGAGATGTACCAGACCTTCTCCAAAACGCGCGACAGCAGCTTCTGGCACGGATTCCACCACGGATACGAGCGCAAGCTCGATGCGTCCCTCTCCGAGTCCTCCGGGGTCGGTCGGCAGATCGAGAACCACCTGTCGGCGGAGGAAATCGCCGCGAGCAAGAGCGTGACCACGTCGTCGGGCCACCGCATGCGCCAGAGGTTCAGCGGCGGCTTCTGGTCACCACACGAAGTCCGCGCCACCACCGCCACCCACGTCGAGGCCGACACCGTCACCGACTTCCGCCCCACCGACGCCCAGATGCGGTGGAACGGCGGCAGCGAGACGACCCTGTCCACCAACTCCTCCCTGACCCACAGCCTCGGCCTCAAGTTCGGAGGGAGCGGGGGCCGCAACCCGAACCCGAACCCCTCCGACGGCCCCCTGCCCTCCGATGCCAAAAACCCGATCCCACTGCTCGGGCCCTCCGTCGCCCGCACGTTCTTCTCCCGCGGCAAGTCGCACACCCAGTCGACCTCGTTCACGTCGTCGGTGCTGTTCATCCCGAACAACACCAAGGTGTACGCCTTCCGCGCCTCCGGCCGCGTCACCCAGGCGATCGAGTTCCTGAAGGTCTGGAGCATCGGTCCGCCCCTGAACTGGAAAACCCTGTTCCACGGGTGGACCGCTCCCGTTCAGGACCTGCTCTCGGGCTATGTACACTCCCGCGACGCCCATCAGGAGGGGCTAGTGATGGACAAGGCGGAACGCAAGGGCGACAGGGTGGTTCTGAGCCCGCAGTCCAACCCGAAGAAGCCCGACAACGCGCGGGTGCGACCCGGGTTCGAGAACAACGGCAGGCAGATCCAGCCCGCCGACCCCGGGGCCGCCATCCAGAAGCTGGTGAACGAGCTCGCCAAGAACGGACTGGAGCTGACGGGCGGCGGCAGGGAGGACCTGCTGGCGCGGCTGACCACGCATCTGGGCCAGAACCCGAACTCCACGGTCCCGGTGCCGGTCAAGGTCCGCGCGCTGGGGCCGGACTGGAGGCCGCGGAGCTGGAACCGGGTGCGGTGGCAGCGTTCGAGCTCCCCGGGGAAGGTCTACGTGAACCTGACCAGGGACCCGAGCAGCACCAAAGTCTCGTACGTCGGCCAGTCCGGCTACTACATCGAGTCACACACGTGGAAGGCGACCGACGAGCACTCGCGGAACAGGGGGACCGGGACGACGGTGGGAGCGGACGGCTCGCTGTTGGCCCCCCTCCCCTACGCCCAGGACGACCGGGGGCCGGACGAACAGCCGGATCACCGCCAGCTGTTCTCCTCCCCCGCCGGGGCGGTGTCCTCCTCCACCAACGACGTGCGCTCCTCCGGGGAATCCCAGGACGACGCCCGCACCGTCGAGCTGCACCTGAACACCCCGTACGCGAAGGTCAAAGCAAACACGAAGCTGACCCTCACCCTCGAACTCGGCGAACCCAAGGGCGGGAAGGGCGACGAACCGCCGCGATCGACGTACACGGGCACCGATGACAGCGGGCAGGGCGACGAACCGCCGCGATCGACGTACACGGGCACCGATGACAGCGGGCAGGTCGAGACGCTGTACCCGTTCGCGTACATGACCTTCGATCCCCCGGCGACGACCACCGCGGCCACCACGGGGGACGGCGCGCAGAGCACCGGCACCGACCTGTCGGCGCCTCCCCCCGCGATCACCACGTCCACGGACGGCACCGGCTCCACGGGGACCGATACCGCCGACCAGAACACCCCTCCGGCCCTGGAGAGCGACAACACCACCAGCAACCGGACGGAAACCAGCACGAGCGGGAACGACCGTGCCCCCGCCCCTCCGGAGAACGGCGGCGCGACGCGGCGGCCCAAAGCCCGCGCCCACTACTCGTCCATGTTCGACGCGTTGCGCCCCCGGCCGGGCGACGCCGGCCCCGGCCCCGGCAACGACACCGTCATCACCAAGGCGGTCATGGTGCAGGACGGCGGAAAGGCGATACGCGACATGGCCAACGTCCTCTCCGCGGAGTCCCTCGGCTGGCAGCCGACCGCCGACATCCCCGAAAGGGGACCCACATCCGCCATGGCGAAAGAGGCGCGTGCCTACCTCGCCGACGTCTACGGCCAGGACCGGGTGTACAACGAGATCGACCACAGCCTCAACGAGCAAGCCGTCATGGCGGTGTACCCGGCGGCCTCAGGCAACTCCGAGGTGGTGCAGTTCGCGGACATCAACCGCACCGCGTTGGGCACCAGGGTCGTACCGAGCAGCCGCGGAGCGAAGATCCTGGACGCGCTACCGGGCAGCCAGCTCAGCGACTCCCGCGCCCGGCCCCGGACACACAGCGCCAGTGACTCCCACGGCGGGAGCCAGGGCCGCGGCGGAGAGGTACGCCCGTCCGGGCTGACCACCGGCGGTGTCTCCCACGACGGGCACGAGGGCATCTACACCGGTGCGCCCGGTCTGAACACCGGCTCGTCCCATGGGGCCGAAAGGAGCTCCAAGCAGGCCGTCAAGGGCTACCAGGAGTCCGACAAGCTCCGCCAGGGGACCGTCTACCTCGTGGAGTACGACGCCACCTGGGTGTTCGCCGCGGCCAGCAAGCTCAAGGCACCCGCCTTCCTCCACCAGAACACCCCGACCCCTCCGTCGACCTCGCCCCTCTCCCGGCCCACCCGCTGGGCCAAGGGCAAAGTCACGGTCAGGATGGCCGGCTGGTACTCGGAGGCCGACGCGATCACGATGGGCTTCCTCACACCGGACCAGGCGAAGGCCCTGTCCCCCGTCATGGACCGGGCCAACCAGGCACGGGAGGAGTTCAGTCAGGCGGAGGGCACGTACGCCGACACCCGGGCCCCGCTGGAGGGCCTGGCCGGGAGGTACGCCGCCGATCCGGACGGCCGGAGCGCCGAGAGCGCCTACGAAGCACAGGAGGACAAGTACGAAAAAGAGGCACTGCCCGCCTTCGACGCCCAGATCGACGCCCTGGTCGAGACCGTGAACAACACGCGAGCCGCGCTGGAGGGCGCCGGGCAGAGGCCGAACGGCGGCACCGTCCCCGCCGCGCACACGATGAGCGGCGACGGAAGTGGAGGGACGACCCGCGCACCGGCCACCAGCACCACGACCACCGGGAACACGGGTACGCCACCAGCCCCCAGCGGAACACCTCCAGTCGGCACCACGACCACCCCCACCACCGGCACCACGACCACCGGAGGGCCCCAGCCGCCCACCGCCGTGTCCCCGCCGGACTCGGCGCCCGCGCCCACGGGGCCGAGCCAGGAGCTGGTCGACCGTTTCCTGGCGGAACTGAACCTCCGTGCGCCGGAGCCCGACACCCCCGTCCGGGATTCCGGCGCGCTGGACTCGGACGGCTTCAGGAACCCCGAGGGCGGCCAGGAGCAGAACACGAACACCGTGGACGCGCGGGTCCAGCGCGCCTCCGACGCCGCGAACACCGCGGCCCAGGAGGCCCGTGACGCACGCGATGACGCGAACGGCCTCTCCACCCCCCTGGAGCAGGGCAGGGCCGACCTTCGGAACGGCATCCGCATCCTCACGGGCTCCGGCGGCGGAGCACCCGCCGCCGGGACCGGAGGTCCCGCTGAGCCCGCACCCGCGTCCGGGACCGACGACGCCCCCTCACCGGGAGCGGTACGGCAGGCACATGACGCGTGGGAGGCGGCGGGCACGGCGCACAACGATGCCACCACCACCCGCGACGGTTTCAACACCTTCCGCGACGACGCCTTCGCGAGGACGCCCCAACCCGATCTCGACGCCTTCAGCGAACGGGTCACGACGGCCGCCTCCAAGGCGAAGGACGCGGACACCGCCGCGACCGGCGCCCTGAACACCGTCACCGGGCTCAGGAAGGACCTCGACGAGACCCAGACGCGGTACCAGGAGCTCAGCACAACCGTGGAGGGCCTGTCCGGGCAGGGTCGGCCCGTCGGCGGGGACCGGGCGGCCCAGGACGCGCGCGGCCGAGCCAACACCCTGGTCTCCGACCTGAAGGGGATCACCGGTCGCGCCGACACCGCACAGAAGGCAGCGGAGAAGGCGCAGACCGACGCCAACGCCGCGAAGACCACGGCCGACCCGATAGCCGCGGAAGCCACGCCCCTGCGGACATGGGCCGAGGAGCTCAGCACCAGCGCGTCCGACTACGGGAACAGCGCGAATCAGGCCACGCAGAACGCGCGGAACGCCGGTCAGGCGGCCCGGCGTGCCGCCGACGCGGCCAAGAACGCCCGCACCGCCGCGAACACGGCGGAGGCCAGGGTCGCCGAGGTGCGCACCGGAGCCGCGAACGCCACCGAGAACGCGGCGCGGGCCGAGGCCGACGCCCGCGCGGCCCGCACCGCCGCGGACCTCGCGGCTCGGGCGGCGGCGAACGCCTCCCGGCCCTCCCCCGGAGGACAGACCGCGTCGGGCGGCACCGGCCCCCAGGGGACGACGAACCCGCCGACCAGGACCCTCGGCGACGCAGGGGCGCAGACCGCGCCGAACACGGCCGACGACCGCGGGAGGACGGCGAACACCCGGGAGGACGTCGCTCGCCGGGTCGCGGAGGACGCGCGGGCGAGGGCCCAGGAGGCCCGGCAGACCGCCCGCGAGGCGGCGGAGCGCGCGGCCCAGGCCGCCAAGGACGCGGAGCAGCTGGCCGAGCAGGTACCGGACCTGCGCACCAGGGCGAACACCACCGCGCAGAAGGCCAAGGAGGCCGCCATTCACGCGGAGGAGGCACAGGAGATCGCCAACACGACCATGAAGACCGCCGACACGACCGTCAAGACCGCCGACAAAGCCGCCGCCGACGCCCGTCGCGCACAGCAGGCCGCCCAGACGGCGGAGGCCGCGGCCAAGCGTGCCGCGAAAGCCGTGGAGAGCGCTCATAAGACCCGCGGCAACGCCGAGAAAACCGCCGAAAGCGTACGGAAGCTGTTGGAGAAGATCATGGCGGCCATGGAGCCGGGGAGGACGTCGTCCGAGGGCGGCCCTCCTCCCAGGCAGAACTTCCCGGGGCGGCCGCCCGGAGGATCGGGTTCCACGGTTCCCGGCCGGAGCTGAGCACGAATGCGCGCTTTCCGACAGGCGCGCTTCCTTAATGTTTCCCTGCACGCCGTCCGGCATTTACCATCTGGCAACACAAAGGCGCTACTTCTGAACCACAGAAGCGAATGGGCAATAAACAGGGAATGAATTCCCGCCTCCAGTAGGCGGACTTGCCAGCTGAATTCCTCCGCGTGAACCGATTCACCTGCCGCCACTCTCTCCCAGGCCGGGGCGACTCCCCGCGAACGCGGTGACCGGAGCCAATCGGCACCGGCTCGGCAGCAGCACCGACCGACCTCCGTCCCGCCTTCACCAGGCCTCACGCCCGGACACCGGAGCGGCCTTCCTCGCGAACGGGTCCCGGCACCAGGGGAACAGGAAAAGAATATCCGGCCGGTTCCAGGAGAACCGTTGCGGAAACAATCGGCATGCCAACCGAGTGGAACGCGTTCCAGGAATCTCCCGCCGCTTCCGAAGCACACCCATGACCTTCGGGAATTCACCGGAAGGAGCCCAGTCGAGGGTTCCACACCAAGGAACGGAGCACCGATACGCGCGACTTCTCCGGTGTTACCTTCGTGGCCGCATAGCGGCACCAAGGGGCACAGGGGGAGACGCGTATGCCGTTGGACGAGAACATGAGCGACTCCGCACGCGGCGCGATCAAGTTCCTCACCGGCATCGAGG
>NZ_CBDRFA010000134.1:0-10518 GCF_965343085.1 Nocardiopsis synnemataformans
CACCAGGATTCTGCTGCCGCTGTTCACGAAGATGGCCATGTGTGTTCGTCACTCCCGTCGAGGGTGTCCCGCCGCTGTCAGTTCGCGGCCGCGAGCTCGGCGGCCCTGGCGGCGGCGCCGTCCATGGTGTCCACCTGCTGCACGGCCGGGTGGGCGCGCCTGGTGAGGATCTCGCGGCCCAGCTCGGCGTTGTTGCCGTCCAGGCGCACGACCAGCGGCTTGCCGAGCTGGTCGAAGCCCTCGTCGCCGCTGCGGCCCTCCAGCATGTCCAGGGCCTGGACGATCCCGTTGGCCACCGCGTCGCAGGCGGTGATGCCGCCGAAGACGTTGACCAGGACGCTCCGGACCGAGGGGTCGCCCAGGATGATCTCCAGACCGTTGGCCATGACCTCGGCCGAGGCGCCGCCGCCGATGTCCAGGAAGTTGGCCGGGCGCACCCCACCGTGCGCCCCGCCCGCGTGGGCGACCACGTCCAGGGTGGACATGACCAGGCCCGCGCCGTTGCCGATGACGCCGACCTCGCCGTCGAGCCTGACGTAGTTCAGGCCCCGGTCCCTGGCCAGGCGCTCGCGCTCGTCGGTGTCGGCGCCGTCGGTGAACGGGGTCCGCTCGGGGTGGCGGAAGGCGGCGTTCCCGTCCAGGGTGACCTTGCCGTCCAGGGCGATGATCCGCCCGTCGGCCGTGCGGACCAGGGGGTTGACCTCGACGAGGGTGGCGTCCTCCCCGACGGCGACCTCCCAGAGCCGCGTGATCACCTGGGCCGCGCAGTCGCGCACCTCCTCGGGCAGCCCCGCCGCACGGCAGATCGCGAGGGCGGCCCCGTGGTCCACCCCCTCGGGGCCGACCGGGGTGCGCACGACCGCCTCGGGCCGGGTCCGGGCGACCTCCTCGATGTCCATGCCGCCCTCGGCGGAGCAGATGGACAGAAAGGTGCGGTTCGCACGGTCCAGCAGGAAGGAGAAGTAGTACTCCTCCGCGATGTCGGAGGCCTCCTCGACCAGGACACGGTGGACCGTGTGGCCCTTGATGTCCATGCCGAGGATCTGCTCGGCCTTGGCCCGGGCGTCCTCGGAGCCCTCGGCGACCTTGACGCCGCCGGCCTTGCCGCGACCCCCGGCCTTGACCTGCGCCTTGACCACCACCCGGTGGCCGATCCGTCCGGCCGCCAGCTGGACCTGTTCGGGGGTGTCCGCGATCTCGCCCTCGACGAGGGGGACGCCGTACTCGCCGAAGAGCTGTTTGGCCTCGTACTCGTGCAGATCCACCGGGCCTCCTCACGTGCGTGGTTCTCGGTCACCTCCAGTGTTACGCCATACTGTATGCAGTATGCAATAGCCCTTGAGGCAGAAATGTGTCCCCGGTCACCCCTTTTCAGATCGGCGTGCTCTTTGCATACTGCATACAAGAAGGAGGTGTCGTCATGCGCAGCCGCCAGGCCCCCGATCAGCCCCCCTCCACCCGTCCCTCCGCCCGCCACTCCCCCGAGGAGGTACGCGACTGGCGCGGCAGGAGCTACGCCGTGGGCCCCTCGGCCCGCTCGCTCACCGGCCGGTCCCGCCGCGTGATCCTGCTCCGCGCGCTGACCGCCGCGGCGGCGGTCGGCGGACTCCAGTTCGGCTACGGCGCCGCGGTCCCCTCGCTGGTGGCCGCGCACGGCTGGTCCCCCGCCCAGGCGCTGGTCCCGTTCCTGGTGTGGACCCTGGCGCAGGGCGCCTGCGCACCGGTGCTGCACCGGCTCCGGGCCCGGGGAGCGGTGCGGGCCGGACCGGCCGTCCAGGCGGGCGCGCTGCTGTGCGCCGCCGCCCTGGTCACGCTCGGTGTCTTCCCGTCGCTCCCCGCCGCCGTCCTGGGCTACGGCCTCCTGGGCGGCCTGGGCGCGGGGCTGGTCTACCACTCCTGCACGCACCTGGTGGACGGCTGGTTCCCGGACCGGCGCACCGTGCGCTCGGGGGCCGTGGGCGGCGCCTTCGCCCTGGGCTGGGTGCCCCTCCTGCCCGCCGTCGCGGTCGGCGCGTCCCCCTCCGCCCTGCCCGCGGCCTGCGGGGCGCTCGCCCTGCTGGTCGCGGCTCTGGGACTGGTGGGCGGCGCGAGGCAGCGGTCGGCCCCGCCCCGGTGGTGGCCGCCCGGCTCCGACCCGCGCGCGAGCGCGCTGCTGGCGGGCGCCGACCCCCCGTGGGCGCGCGACCTCACCCCGGCCCAGGCGTGGTCCTCCGGCCGCTCCCTGCCGCTCCTGCACGCGGTGGTCGCGCTGTCCGGGGCGAGCGGGCTGTTCACCCTCGCGGCGCTGCCCGTCCTCCTGGTCGGCGGCGGCCACCCGGGCGCCGTGGTCGCCCTGGCCGTGACGGTCTTCGCCGCGGGCAGCGGCCTGGGACGGCTGGCCGCGGGCGCCGCCGCCGAGCGGACCGGCCGCAGGCGCACCCTCACCGCCCTGCTGGCCGCCGGAGCGCTCGCCCAGGCTGGCCTGGCCGCCGCCGTCCCGACCGGGCAGACCGCCGCGCTGGCGCTCCTGGCGCTGGTGGCGGGCGCGTGCACCGGCTCCTGCTACCCGCTGACCCGGGCGATCACCGAGGGCCACTTCGGGCCGCGGTGGACCGCCGACATCCACGGCCTGGTCTACAGCTCCAAGGCGGTCGGCGGCCTGATCGGGGTCGGCGGGGCCGCGCTGTTCCTGGCCCTGGCACCGGTCTCCGCGTGGCCCGCGGGCCTGGCCGCGTCCGGCGCGCTCTGCGCCGCGGCGGCCGTCCTGGCGGCCCTGCTCAGGCGTCCGCTTCCGGTCCGGACCACACCCGCCCCACACGGGGTCTGGACAGCGACGCGGCACCGTGCTCCAATGTGATGCACACGGTATACAGTATCCCGCCTACAGAACACGGTCGCACCACAGAAGCCACCGAAGGACACATCCCGCACACCGCATACCCGCACGAAAGGGGTCGGCGTACCGATGGCCGACAAGGCAACCAGCGAGTCCACCAGCAGCGAGAAGACCACGATCTCCGGCGGCCACCTGGTCGCCAAGGCCCTCAAGGCCGAGGGGATCGACGTCATCTTCACGCTCTGCGGCGGACACATCATCGACATCTACGACGGATGCGCCGACGAGGGCATCGACGTGGTCGACGTGCGACACGAGCAGGTCGCCGCGCACGCCGCCGACGGCTACGCCCGCATCACCGGCAAGCCCGGGTGCGCCGTCGTGACCGCCGGACCGGGGACCACCGACGCGGTCACCGGCATCGCCAACGCCTACCGCGCGGAGAGCCCGATGCTGGTCATCGGCGGTCAGGGCGCCCTGAGCCAGCACAAGATGGGCTCGCTCCAGGACCTCCCGCACGTGGACATGATCAACCCGATCTCCAAGTTCGCCGCCACCGTGCCGCACACCGAGCGGGTGGCCGACCTGGTCTCGATGGCCTTCCGCGAGGCCAACAGCGGTGCCCCCGGCCCGGCCTTCCTGGAGATCCCCCGGGACGTCCTGGACGCCGAGGTGCCCCTGGAGCGGGCGCGCGTCCCCGCCAAGGGCCGCTACCGCGCCTCCACCCGGCAGGCGGGCGACCCCGCCGCGATCGAGCGGCTCGCCGACCTGATCGTGCGCTCCGAGCGGCCCAGCATCCTGCTCGGCAACCAGGTGTGGACCACCCGGGCCACGCAGTCCGCCACCGACCTGGTGCGCGCGCTCAACATCCCCGCCTACATGAACGGCGCGGGCCGGGGCACCCTGCCGCCCGGCGACCCGCACCACTTCCAGCTCTCCCGGCGCTACGCCTTCACCAACTCCGACCTGATCATCATCGTCGGCACCCCCTTCGACTTCCGGATGGGCTACGGCAAGCGCCTCTCGCCCACCGCCACGGTGGTGCAGATCGACCTCAACTACGCCACCGTCGGCAAGAACCGCGACGTGGACCTGGGGATGGTCGGGGACGCCGACGTGATCCTGTCCTCGGTGCTCCAGGCGACCTCGGGCTACGGGGACAACGGCGCCCAGAGCCGCAAGACCTGGATGGAGGAGCTGCGCAACCAGGAGCAGGCCGCGCTGGACAAGCGCGCGCACCTGCTCACCTCCGACTCCACGCCCATCCACCCCTACCGGCTGGTCAGCGAGATCAACCAGTTCCTCACCGAGGACTCCATCTACGTCGGCGACGGCGGCGACGTCGTCACCTTCTCCGGCCAGGTGGTCCAGCCCCGCTCGCCCGGCCACTGGATGGACCCGGGCCCGCTCGGCACCCTGGGCGTGGGCATCCCGTTCGTGATGGCGGCCAAGTACGCCCGGCCGGACAAGGAGGTGGTGGCCCTCTTCGGCGACGGCGCGTTCAGCCTGACCGGCTGGGACTTCGAGACCCTGGTCCGGTTCGACCTGCCCTTCGTCGGCATCGTGGGCAACAACTCCTCGATGAACCAGATCCGCTACGGCCAGATCGCCAAGTACGGCGCGGACCGGGGCGAGATCGGCAACACCCTGGGCGACGTCAACTACGCCGAGTTCGCCCGGATGCTGGGCGGCCACGGTGAGGAGGTCCGGGACCCGGCGGACATCGCCCCGGCGCTGCGCCGCGCCCGCGAGTCCGGCAAGCCCTCGCTCGTCAACGTCTGGATCGACCCCGAGGTCTACGCCCCGGGGACGATGAACCAGACCATGTACAAGTAGCGCGGATCAGGAAGGGAAGAGTCATGGGCAAGGCACTCGACGGGGTCCGCGTCCTGGACATGACCCACGTCCAGTCGGGCCCGTCGGCGACGCAGATACTCGCCTGGATGGGCGCCGACGTGGTCAAGGTGGAGGCGGTCACGGGTGACATCACCCGGCGCCAGCTCCGGGACAAGCCCGGTGTGGACAGCCTCTACTTCACGATGCTCAACTCCAACAAGCGGAGCATCACCCTCAACACCAAGAACCCCCGGGGCAAGGAGATCTTCCTGGACCTGGTGCGCCGCAGCGACGTGCTGGTGGAGAACTTCGCCCCCGGCGCGCTGGACCGCATGGGCTTCACCTGGGAGGTGCTCGCCGAGGCCAACCCGCGGCTGGTCTACGCCTCCATCAAGGGGTTCGGTCCCGGCGCCTACGCCGACTTCAAGGCCTACGAGGTGATCGCCCAGGCGATGGGCGGCTCCATGAGCACCACCGGGTTCGAGGAGGGCCCGCCGCTGGCGACGGGCGCCCAGATCGGTGACTCGGGCACGGGAATGCATACAGTAGCCGGTATCCTCGCCGCGCTGTACCAGCGCACCAGCACCGGCCGGGGCCAGCGCGTCCAGGTCGCCATGCAGGACGCGGTGCTCAACCTGTGCCGGGTCAAGCTGCGCGACCAGCAGCGCCTGGCGCACGGACCGCTGGCGGAGTACCCCAACGACGACTTCGGCGACGAGGTCCCGCGTTCCGGCAACGCCTCCGGCGGAGGCCAGCCCGGCTGGGCCGTGCGCACCTCCCCCGGCGGCCCCAACGACTACGTGTACGTCATCGTCCAGCCCACCGGCTGGGAGCCGATCACCCGGCTCATCGGCCGCCCCGAGCTGGCCGAGGACCCCGAGTGGGCCACTCCCGAGTCCCGGCTGGACAAGCTCGACAAGGTGTTCGCCCTCATCGAGGAGTGGGCTATCCAGATCCCCAAGTGGGACGTGCTGGCCGCGCTGAACGCGCACAACATCCCCTGCGGGCCGATCATGTCCACCCGCGAGATCATCGACGACCCCACCCTGCGGGCCAACGGGGTCGTCACCACCGTCGAGCACCCCGAGCGGGGCTCCTACGACACGGTGTCCTCGCCGATCCGGCTCTCGGACTCACCGGTGGACGTCGTCCGCTCCCCGCTGCTCGGCGAGCACAACGCCGACGTCTACGGCGGCGAACTGGGGCTGTCCGACGAGGACCTGGCCGAACTCGCATCGAACGGAGTGATCTGAACACATGGCCGCTTACACCCCCGACCGCCCCGACCACGACCGCGCCGCGGTCCGCGAGGTGCTCGACCGCGCCAGGGCCGAGGGCCGGACCGCCCTCACCGCCCCCGAGGGCCGCGTCCTCGCCGACGCCTACGGCATCCCCGTCCCGGGCGAGGCGCTGGCGCACTCCGCCGAGGAGGCCGCCGAACTCGCCGGCGAGCTCGGCCTGCCGGTCGTCGCCAAGATCGTCTCCCCCGACATCCTGCACAAGACCGACGCGGGCGGCGTCGAGGTCGGCCTGGACAGCGCCGAGAAGGTCGCCGAGGCCTACCACCGCATCACCGCCAACGCCCTGGCCCACACCCCCGGCGCGCGCGTCGACGGCGTCCAGATCCAGCAGCAGGTCGGCGGCGGGCCGGAGGTCGAGGTCCTCGTCGGCGCGACCACCGACCCCACCTTCGGCAAGATCGTGGTCTTCGGCCTGGGCGGCGTCCTGGTCGAGGTCCTGCGCGACGTCACCTTCCGGATGGCCCCGGTCTCCCGCGGGGAGGCGCTGACCCAGATCGACGACATCCGCGCGGCCGAGATCCTGCGCGGCGTGCGCGGCCGCCCCGCCGTGGACCGGGAGCGGCTGGCCGACGTGGTCAGCAGGCTGTCGGACCTGGTCACCGACTTCCCCGAGATCGCCGAGGCCGACCTCAACCCGGTCTTCGCCGGACCGGCCTCCGCCGTGGCCGCCGACCTGCGCTTCGTCCTGGACTTCGCGCCCGCCGAGCCGCCCATGCGGTTCGAGCGCGACGAGATCCTCGCCGCGATGAACCGGGTCTTCAAACCGCGGTCGATCGCGATCGTCGGCGCCTCGAACGAGCCCGGCAAGATCGGCCACTCCGTCATCAAGAACATCGTCGACGGCGGGTACGCGGGCGAGGTGTACCCGGTCAACCCCAAGTCCCCCGAGGTGTACGGCCGCACGGCCTACGCGAGCGTCCTCGACATCCCCGGCGAGGTCGACGTGGCGGTCTTCGCGATCCCCGCGAAGTTCGTGGCGGGCGCGCTGGAGGAGGTCGGCGCCAAGGGGGCCGCCGCGGCGGTCCTCATCCCCTCCGGGTTCGCCGAGACCGGCGAGCAGGAACTCCAGGACGAGGTGCTCGCCGTCGCCCGCAGGCACGGCGTACGCCTGCTCGGGCCCAACATCTACGGCTACTACTACACGCCCGAGAAGCTGTCGGCGACGTTCTGCACCCCCTACGACGTCAGCGGCGGCACCGCCCTGACCTCGCAGTCGGGCGGGATCGGCATGGCCATCCTCGGCTACAGCCGCAGCACGAGCACCGGCGTCTCGGCCATCGTCGGCGTCGGCAACAAGGCCGACATCGACGAGGACGACCTGCTCACCTTCTTCGGCCAGGACGAGAACACCAACGCCATCGCCATGCACCTGGAGGACCTCAAGGACGGCCGCGCCTTCGTCGAGGCCGCCCGCGAGGTCGTGCCGCACAAGCCCGTCATCGTGCTCAAGGCCGGGCGCACCGCCGCCGGGGCGCGCGCGGCCGGGTCGCACACCGGCGCGCTGGCGGGCGACGACAAGGTCTACGACGACATCCTGCGCCAGGCGGGTGTGGTCCGGGCCCCCGGACTCAACGAACTGCTGGAGTTCGGCCGCGCGCTGCCGGTCCTGCCCACCCCCAAGGGCGAGAACGTCGTCATCATCACCGGCGCGGGCGGGTCGGGCGTGCTGCTCTCCGACGCGGTCGTGGACAACGGGATGAGCCTCTACGAGATCCCGCCGGACCTGGACGCCTCGTTCCGGGCCTTCATCCCGCCCTTCGGCGCCGCCGGGAACCCGGTGGACATCACCGGCGGCGAGCCGCCCTCCACCTACGAGGCCACGATCCGCCTGGGCCTGGAGGACGAGCGGGTGCACTCGCTCATCCTGGGCTACTGGCACACCATCATCACCCCGCCGATGGTCTTCGCGAAGGTGGTCGCCGACGTGGTGGCCGAGGCCAGGGCCAAGGGGATCGACAAGCCCGTGGTCGCCTCGCTCTCGGGTGACACCGAGGTCGAGGAGGCCTCGCGGTACCTGTTCGACCACGGCGTCGTGGCCTTCCCCTACACCACCGAGAAGCCGGTGCAGATTCTCGGCGCGAAGTATCGCTGGGCCCGCGCCGCGGGACTACTCTGACCCAGTGCCCGGTCGGTGCTCCGGCCCCGACCGGGCCCCGTACCAACGCGCACCACCCCTGAACCCGGCGGCCATGGAGCCGCCGCCACACGGCCGCCGGGACCCCCACCGCGCAACACAGCCACTGCGCCGCGGTGACCTCGCTCGTGCGTCCGGCAGAGAGGAGTCCGCACCACCCGGGGGCGCCATGCCAGCAACCAGCTCGCATCCGCACAGCCCACAGGGAGTTCCCAACCATGGATTCCTCACACCCCGAGACCGGCGGCACGCCCGAACCGGTCCGCCAGTCCCCCACCGACGCACAGCCACCCTTCGTCCCCGCCCAGAGGCAGACCCCTCCCCCCGAGGCCGAGGCCGCCTCCACCGCGACCGCCCCCGGCGGCGCTCCGCCCGAGGAGCGCGTGTGGAAGGCGGGCCGGCTGGAGCCGATGCCCATCCGCCCCCTTCCCAAGGCGCCGCCCTCGATCCACATCCTGGGCCCCACCGTGTTCCTCGTCGCCCTCGGCGTGGGCATGGGCGAGTCCTACATGTGGCCGAGGCTGGTCCTCGTCTTCGGCCCCGAGATCCGCTGGCTGTTCCTGGTCGGCGTCACCCTCCAGGCCGTGGTCATGCTGGAGATGTCGCGCTACGCGATGGCCACCGGGGAGAGCATCTTCTACGGTGCCGCGCGCGTGTTCAAACCACTCATGTGGTTCTTCTTCATCACGGCGATGATGGTCTACATCTGGCCGGGACACCTCTCCGCGGGCGCCTCGGCCTTCGAACGGGTGACCGGCATCCCGTGGCAGGTGACAGCGGTCGCCGGGATGCTCCTGGTCGGTGTGGTGTTCACACTGGCGAAGGTCATCTACAACCTGCTGGAGAACGTGCTGTCGATCTGCATCGGCGTGCTGGTGGTCGGCAGCGCCGTGATCGCGGCGATCGTGGGCGACCTGTCCGACCTGACGTCCACCCTCAGCGGGATGTTCGCGTTCGGCTACCTGCCGGAGGAGGCCACCACGGCCCTCTGGTTCCCCGTGATCGTCGGCTCCATCGCCTTCGCCGGACCCTCCGGCATGCAGCAGATGTGGTACACCCTGCACCTGCGTGACAAGGGCGCCGGGATGGGCTCGCACATCCCCAAGATCCGGGGCCTGCGGCACGCGGACGAGCAGGAGACCATGCCCACGCGCGGTTTCATGTTCGACACCTCCGACGCCGCGGAGATGGAGAAGTGGAAGGGCTGGCGGCGCTGGGTCACCTTCGACGCGATGGTCCTGTTCTGGGGCATCACGATGCTGGTGACGATCTCCTTCACCGTGCTGGCCCAGGCCTCGGCCCGCTTCGACCCGAACGTGACCGACCTGCTGCGCGACGGCGACCGCGACGCCGCCCTGGACGCCATGGCGGCCTCCTTCTCGGCGGCCGGAAGCCCGATCCTGGGCACGGTGTTCTTCTGCTTCATCGCGCTCATCGGCCTCAACGCCACGCTGGGGCTGTTCGACTCCTTCTCGCGCGGCCAGGCCGACATGACCTTCAACTTCGTGCCGGGTGCCAAGAAGATCGGCATGTCGAAGCTGTACGCCCTCTTCCTGTGGGGCCTGATCGTCTTCGGCATCGTCATCCTGCTCTTCGGCCCCGCCGACGGCCCGACGGCGATCCTGGACGTGCTGGCCTTCCTGTCCGCGTTCGCGATGGGCGCCTACTGCGTGGTGCTGCTGCTGGTCAACAACATCACCCTGCCCAAGCCGATCCGGCCGGGCATCCTCTCCAACGCCGTCATCGCCTTCGCGGCGGTGTTCTACCTCGGCGCCCTGTTCTACTCGCTGTTCGCCTTCGGGGTCGTGATCGACTGATGAGCGCCCAGGACACCCTCCCCAGGGGGAGGCCCCTGCTCGACCACGTGGAGATCACGCTGCCGGGCGCGCTGATCGGCCTGGTGGCCGCCCTGTTCGCCACGGCCGTCGCGGTGATGGCCGGACTGTCCCCGGGGGTCACCCTCGCCCTCGCGGCCGGACTGGGGGTGCCCCTGGCCCTGTTCGGCGCCGGGTACTGCGTGCTGCTGGCACGCGGTGTCTTCCAGGTCGGCGCGGTGGCGCCCATGGCGCTGTACTGGCTGGTGGGGTTCCCGCTCGCCCGGCTGATCGACTCCTACGCCGTGGCGTGGGCGCTCGGCGACGACACCGTGCTGGGGGAGCCGCTCCTGTCCTTCCTGGCCCTCCAGGCGATGCTGAGTCTGGGGTTCACGATCGGCTTCCTGTGGCTCCATGAGAGGATCGCGCCGCACTGGCTGCTCCGCGTCCGGGGCCACAACCCCGTGGCGGCGTCCCTGGTCGAACGCTATCTGGAGCACGCCGTCCACCTCGACCGGCGGCGGAGCGGCTCCCGCCGCGGCGCCCCTCGGCCCCCGTCGCCCTGAGCGGCGCGGTGCCGCTCCCGTAACGACGGCGAGGGGGAGGGGAGACAAGGGG
>NZ_CBDRFA010000135.1:0-10364 GCF_965343085.1 Nocardiopsis synnemataformans
CTCTTCCTGACTAATGCCTCTGACCTTTCTCCTACTGCTCCGTGGTGGCGAAGCGGTGCGGTCAAGATCGTCCAGCAGGCCGAGGGAGACGGCGGCGCGTCCTCTCTTCTCACGCGCCTCTCTCACGGCGGCACGGACGAGCTTCGCGACCGGTCGGGCGAGTGGATGTGGCGCTGTGAGGGCGTGACCTCGCGGCTTCGGAGTCGATGTCGCATCGGAGGTCGCGGATGTCTTCTTCGGGGTTTATCAGGGCGAGAACACCAACATTGCGGGGCGAGGTCGTGTGTCGTGCGGTGGTGTTCAGAGCGGATTGCGACAAATAGCCAAGGAATGAACATGGGGGACATACGACAACGGGCACGGCTGGGGAACAGGGGCCGTTGCTGGGCGACGTGGCGTCCCGACTGACCAGGCACCGAGCCCGAATAGGGCTGGTAGTCGGCTGGGCGGTGTAGGGCGCCACGGCGGCCCGCACCGCCCAACCCCGCCCGGGGGCACCCCAACGGCGTCTGCGGCCCGCAGCGTGGCCCACGGCGCCCCACGGGCGGCGAGCCCTGACCCAGCTCCGTAGGCAAAAGGCCTGGTGAGGTGGATACGAGGTGGAGGAAAAAACCGTTGGCCCATGTCATGAATCCGCTTGACCACCTCTACGAGGTCGAGCGTGGATGCGTGGTGCCCCGCATCGCGTGGGGTCGCGCACCGCATCCGCGCACGTCAACACCGGGGAGGAGGTGGACAAGGTGGGCATGAAGTCTCCAGTCACGCTGGGAGAGATCGGTTCCTTGCCGTTGCTGTTGGACCCGGTCACCGCCGGGCGTGTGCTCGGGATGAGCCGCTCCAGCACCTACCGCCACCTCCAGGCGGGCACGTTCCCTGTGCCTGCCCACCGGGTGGGGCGGTCCTGGCATATCCCTACTGCGGGGATCCTTGCCCACCTTGGGATCGGCCTCGACGCCCTGCTGGGATGCTGCGGATGCGGTGCGCGCCATGACGAACACCAGGAGGCCAACCATGGCCGTGCGTGAAGGATCCACGTTCAAACGCTGCGGGTGCCGCGAGCAGACGTCCCACAAACTCCTCGGAGCCAAGTGCCCACTCCTGCGCCGCCGCAACGGGGCCTGGAGCTCCACCCACGGGCGGTGGGGCTACCAGATCGAACTGCCTCCCACCAGCCAGGGGAGCCGCCGCCAGGTGCGCAAGGCCGGGCTGGAAACCCAGGACGAGGCCCTACGGGAGCTGGCCCACATCAAAGCCCTCCTGGAAACCGCTGGGCAGGACGAGCACCAGCTCGTCCAGGTCGCCGACCTGATCCAGTCCACATTCAAAAAGCACGAACCCCTACCTGCGGCCGACACCATCAAGCGGTACCTGAACCAGGGCATGGACGTACGCGCCGAGGCCCCCACCGTCGCCGCGTGGCTGGAGGAGTGGCTCGAGCACAAACCCGACCTGGCCCACAGCACCCGCGCCTCCTACGCCGGACACATCCGCAACCACCTCACCCCCCACCTGGGTCACCTGCGCCTGGACCGGTTGCAGTCCCGACACATCGAGGCGATGTTCGACGCCATCGAGGACAAGAACGTGCGCCTGCTGGAATGCCGCGAGTCCGCCGACCCCCAAGTGCGCGCCAGCGTCACGAGGCAGCGGGTGACTTCTCTGT
This sequence comes from Nocardiopsis synnemataformans, assembly GCF_965343085.1. Classification (NCBI taxonomy): domain Bacteria; kingdom Bacillati; phylum Actinomycetota; class Actinomycetes; order Streptosporangiales; family Nocardiopsidaceae; genus Nocardiopsis; species Nocardiopsis synnemataformans. Next base: position 1,664 of record NZ_CBDRFA010000135.1, read on the forward strand.
CCACCAAGCACCGCATCCGCGCAACCCTGCGCAGCGCCCTGACCGACGCGGTGCGCAGCCCAGAGCTGCCCACGGTCACCTACAACGCCGCCTCCCACGCCCGGCTACCGTCCTGCCCCCGCAAGAAACCCCTGGTGTGGACCACCGACCGGGTCACCCAGTGGGAAAAGGACGGCACCATCCCCGGCGAGGTGATGATCTGGACACCCGAGCAGACCAGCCGCTTCCTGACCCACGCCCGCAAGTACGAGTGGCTCTACCCGATCTTCCACCTCATCGCCTTCAAAGGGCTACGGCGAGGAGAAGCCGTCGGGCTTCCCTGGACGAACGTGCGGTTGACCGACGGGCAGATCGACATCAACACCCAGGTAGTCCAGGTCGGATGGGAAACCACCACCTGCACCCCCAAGAGCGACGCCGGAGAGCGCAGCATCACCCTGGACCAGGCCACCACGCGCGTGCTCAAGCGGTGGCGGCGCCGCACGCTGGAGGCCAAGCTCGCCGCCGGAGGCGACTGGACCGACAGCGGGCTGGTGTTCGTCCAAACCGGCGGTCAGGGGTGGCACCCGGCGCAGATCACTGACTGGTTCAGCCGTATCGCACGCGCGGCCGGTTTGCCGCCGATCGGGTTGCACGGCCTGCGGCACGGGGCGGCGTCTACCGCGCTGGCGGCAGGGGTAGATGTCAAGGTGGTCTCCGCCGAGCTGGGGCACTCCACCACCCACTTCACCCAGGACACCTACCAGTCGGTGTTCCCCGACGTCGCCAAGGCCGCGGCTGAGGCTACCGCTGCCATGTTCACCACACCCATCACACGCCCGGCCAGCACGAACTGAACCCGGGCTCCCGCCAACAGGGCCGTGAGATTTATTCACGGCCCTGCATCTCATCCGCATCACCCGACCCGAGCCCGTCTGCCTCTAATGCTTGTTTTAGTTTTCGGCTTCATCGATCCAATCTTGCGGAATGAGCTTGCGCCCGCTTCGCCAGTTGTGTTGCACTGACTGCTGAAACCATGGCTCGTTGAGATTGGCGTGATCGCAGACAATAATCTGCATGTCGGGTGCAAGTTCGTGAACCACATCGTAGATCAGGCGGAAGAGCCGACGGACGGCTGCACGGTCACTGTCACTTTCTGGGATTCCTGACTGCTGGTCGACTTCCGATCGGTACCAGACCTGTGTAGGTTGGTCGAGCATCAAAATCCTTGGGACTGGACGACTCTGTCGCGTGAAATAGCGATGAAGGGCAAGGTGCGCGACTATATGGTAACCAACCCAATTTTCTCCGCTGCCGATTCGAAAGAGGGGGGCTGGTCCTTGCTCTGTGTCGGTGACTACAGTCAGCCGATTCAGGTCAAGACGTACGCTTCCTCCGCGATGCTCAAGCTGGAGCCTGTCCGCCCAAGCAGTCATATCCTTGCTGATCTTAACGAGACGGGAAGTGAGCTGCTCGCGCTCTTCAGCTGGATCGAGTTCAGATGACAGCGTTCGCACACGCGCCTGTGCAGATCCGAGTACTCGCTGGAGTCGTACAATCTCCTCAGAGGAGCCCATGGGCAGGACAGCAAGACTGGCATGGATACGACCTCGCATGAAATCACGACGCGAGGATTCAGCAAGCTGATCAGCTATTGTCTGGGCGGATATTAGTGATTGCAATGCATTTTCCACTACACGAATCTCTGACCTAAGTTCTGCGGCCTTTTCATCGAGCTGCGTTAGAGCGGAACGACGGGCAGGTTGGGCCGCTTCCATACCTCTCAACTGATTGTCAAGCCAGCGCAAACTCTGGTGAAGTTCGGCGGCTGTTGGATCGGCCTCGCGCATGGTTGAACCACAAAGCGCACATGAGATATCATGCTCACCATCAGCATCGTCCGACTCTATCCCGATTAGATTCAGACTCGCCAAGCGAGCGGCCTGTATACGAACGGCTCCAGTATATTCGCTTGCTGCTTCTTCCTGCTGTAGGAGCATTTCGCGCTCTGCAGCTACAGCTCGCAACCGAGCCCGCAACTCACCACGTTCTCTTTCAAGGGTGTTCCTGCGGGAAACTGATTCAGGATCGACTTCAGCGGGCACAGGACCAGCCGTGACCGCTGCGTGCAGGGAAGCCAGTGCGATATTACGCTCGGGTTGCTCTGCGGAATCAACCATGCCAAGCGCGAAGGCTTCACGCCACAGAGCTGCCAACCCAGCTTCAGCGACCTCGGCTGTCTGAACCGCTTGCCTGTAAGCTATCTCAGCGGTCCGCGCATCACGACGGGCAGCGGTGAGCTGCGCCCGCTTGAGTGCCTGATTGCGTGGGACAGCACCGAGAAAGTAAGGGATCGTGTCCTTCAGTGTCTGTGCCATACTCTGGTCACCTTGACGATGGAAAAGAAGGTCACGATCAGCGATTTCGCTTTGGCGCTGAAGACATAGCAAAGCTGCGTGGCCAATGTGGGCTTCGACAGCGTTTCTTGCTGATCCAGGTGGGGGCTCGTGAAGGTTTTCTTCGATGCCGATGCGCCGCCCTAGTTGCTCCCGCACTGCATCGGAGTCCGAGTTGGCCTCAAGGTCTTCGTAGTTGAAGGAGGTCAGGTTTGCACCAAATGCAAGCATGGCTCGTTGGGTGGAGGCTCTCCCTGCTTGAGGTGCAGGCCTGGCAACGAAGGCCCGGCCAGAGCCTAGTTGAAACAGTGCTGCATACCATGAAACTGTACTGGTGATGGGACCGATCGGCATTTGGAGGGTGTCGCGTCCCAAGCAGTACTCGACGATGTCGAGGAGAGCGCTTTTGCCCGTCTTCGACTCGCCCGTAACTATGTTCAAGGCTCCTGGGTTGAAGTCCAGGGTCTGCCGGTCGCCTGTCTTGCTGTATAGAATGATCGTGAGTAGTTGCACACGTTCATGGTGCCACGCCTAGCACGGCAAAAACAGTCACTGGGCTATCAACTTTAGCCAACCACCGTCCGACGAGGTTCGCCTTGCGCAGGATACGGTCCAGCTCCTCAGGAGTCTGGAATCCACGCGGCTTTCGATAGGCGGACCGTAGCCGCCCCTCTCCTACAAACTTGAGAGCACCATGGGCAAGTCCGAAACGTGTGCCTTCCTTCACTGGCCCTACTAACTCCTGTGCCCTAGCAGGGAACCCTGATCGCATTACCGGATTTTTGGCTGTCCACGCAGACAGGTGTGTTCTAGTCGAGTTGGGGAGTGCCCGACGAGTGGGCAGGTGCAGAACCATAGGAACAACAACGAAGGACAAAGACCACGGCATCCCCTGTTTGTTTTCCTTATAGTGACCATCTGCCGCTGCAGCCAAGATTGTTGCTATAAGAGCAGGGTTGACCATCACGGCGGCGATTGGAGAACGTTTTGCCCAGGAAGTCATTTCCTCTACTTTTCAGCAATCATTCATGGACGAAAGCGTGGCTACGCATTAACTCTGAGTAGTTCTGAAATTCTCTTTTCAAAGTCGGCATGCCAACCAACCTCTCCGCGGTCGGCCAATGAGTGTCGGCACCCTCGCGAGAAGAAGGGGTCATTATATCTCGATCTGACAGAAATGCCAGTTTGGCGCAAGAGTTGTCGCAGCAACTCTTTTCCCGCCTTCTTTTTCTCCTCTTCTTCTGCATCCTCGCTAAGGCTTTCAGTCATCCATTCAAATTCCCGCTCCCATTCATCGATCAGTTCGTGCTCAAACCGTGTTAGCTCAGTAGGACTGATCAGCCCTTCTTGGATCCAACGTACTGATTGGGTGCAGGCTCGATAGTAGTCCACGATTGATTTTTGTAGGTTGCGTGGAGGAAAGGCTACCCATTGCATCTGCTGCACGAACGGATGCATCCGGTATGTTCGATTCAATTCTTCGCTGTCGATATCTGATAGCTCGACCAAAGTCGGCAGCCTATCTCGAGTAAACTGGTCTCGAATTTCTGAAATTGCCGTCTTGGCCTGTCCTACATCGATCCGGCGCTGGCGCCCTTGCAGCATGGCGAGCGCAACCTCATCCCACCAGCGCCAGACCATGGAAAGGAAAAGATCTTCATGGTCAGGCGGAATCGCCCAGTGCAGTTGGGTACTGACCTGCGAAGAAATCTCATCAATGTGGGGAGAACTGTCCACTACCCGGATGCGGGAAAGAAAGGAAAGGCGAGCTGAATCTTCTAATTCCAGAAATTTTTTTCGTGCTTTTTCAGTCTGGCTAGATTGAGAAGTGTGAGCAACGTTTTCCAGTATACGAAGGGCTTCCTTCGTGTTGCGACTTTGTGACCGTAGAGCTCCAACGGCCGTGGCATCTCCAGCGGTCTCAGTAGTAACAAGCACAAGCGCGGGACCATAGGGATCCTGTGGTGAAGCTTCATCCATCCATACCTTGAGTGTTCGCCACACATCAGGCGAGGAGTCGGTCAGTGTCCGATGTTGACCTTGATGGTGCTTGACCTGGAGGAGCTCTGTTGGAGTCCCTCCATGCTCCCAGGCGATGTCGTCGTACAGTTCGAGCGTGATCGCGGCGTCCGGACGGCTGGCACCCGACTGTAGGAGTTCAACCAGTGCCCACCAGGTCTGATGTTGGTAGCCAACGGCATTTGGAGCGGCGCTGTGTGAACTCTGTCCCATACTCTACAGTCTCCACTCAACCAACTGCGGTGTCCAGACGCCACACTCATTTCGTTATCGAACTCATATGTGATGGAAGAATGTGGAATGCTAAGGTTTCGTCGCCGCCAGGCCTGTAAACCTTTGGTGCAGAAAAGGTGTTTCATCTTCCGCTCATTCATGTGGCCAACCTTGAGCAGAGCGACAACCAAGGAAATACTAATACTTTTAGTGGGAATAAATTTTTTTCCTCGCTTCGCGCACTGCCCCGCCTTCGACGAACCGGGGTAGGGCCCGCGTAGGGGCGCAGCGGGCCGCTGCCAAGCCCACATTGGTGCTACGGGCCTGGGACGGCGCATGCACATGAGTGGAGCATCCAGGAGCGAGCATTCTCGCGAGGTGGAGGCACGGCCGAGGCCGAAGAGCACACATGGAGTAATCACCCAGCCCTGAGAACGAGAAAACCCCGAGTCGGGGACCTTGAAAAGGGCCTCTGAACTGGGGTTTTACGGGTAGGCCCCCAGGGGCTCGAACCCTGAACCCACGGATTAAAAGTCCGCGTGTGCGTGGGCGAAACGCCCCGGCATGTAGGGGATCGTATCGGCTCATCCGGGCAACGGTGTCCCAGCGCGTGCCACCGGAGACCACCCCGTGCCGCCGTGTCCCAGAACAGCGGAGCAACCACGGAGGATTTCATCGGCCCTGCGAGGCGCGGATCAAATCCGCTGATGACTCGAGGTGGGCTTCCTGGGGTTAGTTACGGAAGCTCAGGTGTGGTCATGAAAGTCATCGCCATGGCGATCAAGACCCTGGTCTTCGTCTAGACCTTTGAGCCAGTCACGCACTTCGCGGGACCGTTCTATCTCTGTCTGGTGTACTGCGGGTCGGAGTTCGGCGAGATGCTCGCGTATCTCAATCGCTTCAGTGATGGCCCCCAACGCTTCCTCGTACCGCCCTAGACCGCCCAAACAGAGGGCTTGATTGTTCAGGCACATAGCGAGGTCGGGAAAAAAGGCGTCAGGGCTCTGCTCAGTCAGGGCACGGCGGATCTGGACGGCTTCGGCGGTAGCCTCCAATGCCTCCTTGTATCGCCCCAGCCCCCCCAGGTGGGCGGCTTGGTTATTCAGGGACATGGCGAGGTCGGGCAGGGAAGTGATGGGACGCTGCCGGGCCAGAGCACGACGGACCTGGACAGCCTCAGTGATGGCCTCCAACGCCTTTTCCTGCCACCCCAGACCACTCAGATGAACGGCTTGGTTATTCAGGGATGTGGCGAGATCGGGCAGAAAGGTATCGGGGTTCTGCTCGGCCAAGGCACGGCGGACCTGGACAGCCTCAGTGATGGCTTCCAACGCCTGCTCGCGCCGCCCCAGAGCGCCCAGGTGGTTGGACTGGTTGTTCAGGGCCATGGCAACGTCGGGCAGAAAGGCGTCGGGGCTCTGCTCGGCCAGAGCACGGTAGTGGTCAACGGCTTCGGTGATGGCCTCCAACGCCTGCTCGCGCCGCCCCACATCACCCAGGCGGTTGGACTGGTTGTTCAGGGAGGCGGCAAGGTCGGGCAGAAAAGCACCAGCATCCTGCGCAACCAGCCCCCTATAGATATCGACTTGGCGGTGAGTAAGGTCGGCGGCGAACTCCGCTAGGCGATGACTGAAACGCGGCAGTACATGACTCAGCTGGATCAAGATGTCTATGGGAGTCTGCGAACCCTGAGCGATCTGGCTCAACGTCTTGATCAACGGTTCGGGATGTTCGGCTTGGGTGGCCACATCCACGGCTGCAGCCCCCAAGACCCGTGCGTGCTGTACACACAACCGTGTGATCTGCTCGCCCAGGTGCGGAGCGAAGGCCGGATGGGCGGCGGCTCGGGTGTACAGGCTCACCCATCGGCGTGCGTCCTCCTCGGTGAGGTCCTCCATGTGAGGGTCGAACAGGCCGGGGCTCTTCGTCAGTTGGTCGGCGAGGAAGTGCTCCAGCAGCCGGTCCGGTTGGATGGCCCCCCACAACCCGGTGTCCCCGTTCGGGTACAGCGCGCAGATCCACCGCCGCACCTGTTGTCTGAGCGCGGTGGTCTGGTCGACCAGAACGGGCATCGAGCCCAGGAGAGTGTCAGCCTCCTCGATGGTGGCGGGTGAGCGGGTGAAAGCCACCGCGAGCACTTGCTCCAGCACCGTGTTCTGCCACTCCGAGGTTGCCCCGCCCACCTGGATCCCATACCCGGTCGCGGATCTTTTCCAGTACGCCCGTTCGTGGACCAGCACCCGCGCTTCCACCGGTCCGCTGCGTCCCGCGCGGGCAGCCCGCGGTGGTGGTTGGGTGGCGTCCAGAAGGTCGGCCAAGGCGCGCATGTGCACGCTCAGAACCGTGTCCCACTCCGGTGCGGACAACTCTGGTGTGGCAAGGTCGGCGGCTGTTGTCGTCCAGTCCACCGTCACGGGGGTGTCGGCTTTGGGTAGCGCGTTGGCGAGTTGGTGTAGGGCGGTGCGGTATTCGTGTTCGCGGTCCACCCGGGCCGGGGCCAGCGGGGGCAGGGCGATGGTGTGCTCGCTGATGTCGGTGAGCAGGTGGCCGGTGTCGGTGTTGACCTGTTCCCACCACTCCCCGACCGTACGGGTCAACAGCAGCAACCGGATCGGGGTGCTTCCGGACTCGCGTTCGCACACCCGCAACAGATCGGTGAGCTGCCTGGTGCGGGCTTCTGCGTAATCCACCACGACCAGCAACGGCACCTCCACCCGCGCCAGTGCCTTGAGGTGGGAGGGGTCGGTGGTGTCGGTGAGCCAGAGCGTGGCCCACCGCTGCCCCTGGGTGGTGTGGTCCAGGTGGTGGGTGAGTTCATGGGCCAGGCGGCTCTTGCCCTGCCCACCAGGGCCGTGCACCACCACCGCCGACAGTTCGCCTGGTTGCTTGCACCAGGCGGTCAGGGCGTCCATCAGCTCCTCGCGGCCGTGGAAGGACACCACCCGACGGTGGGCCTCCAGCAGGGAGGCCGGGGACAGGCGCCGCCGGTGGGCCGGTTGCCGGTGGGCCAGGTCGGCGAGTTCGACCGGCTCCAACACCCGCGAGGCCCCGTGCTCTTCCAGAACCGCCCAGAAGGCGGGGTCGTGGTGCAGCACGTAGGCGGGCACGGCCTCCACCTGGGCGTGACCGGAGTGGGCGGGGTCGGCGGCCACCACCCCCACCACCAGGTCACCGCAGACCAGCGCCGCCCCTGACAGACCGCCCCAGGGGGAGCCTTGCCCGCCCCATCGGGGTGGGTGGGTGGTGATGTCCATGACGTGGTGGTTGCCCACGAAGTGGTTGCCGGGGTTGATGGTCCCCGCGGGCTGGGAGGTCTCCACCGCCTGCCCCGACTGTTGGGCCACATCCGGGTAACCCCAGGTGTGGCAGGGGATGCCCGGGGTGTGGGTGACCAGCCGTCCCCACCGCACCCGCACCGGTGGCGCGGGCCAAGCGGTGTCAGTGATCTCCACCAGGGCGGCATCGTCGCGCCCGTGCGGGGCGCCGCGCCATGCCACCGTGCCGGTGTAGACGGTGTCGCCGGTGGCGGTGAAGAAGGTAACCGCCCCGCCAGGCTCGGGAACGACGTGGGCTGAGGTCAGCACCAACCGGGGCGCGATGACATACCCCGACCCGATGCTGGTGCCGCTCATACGGACGATGCGGTGCGCTGTGCTCATCAGGAGGGCTTTCGCGAGGCAGCGGACGAAGCGGGCGAACCTTCCACCCTGAGGAGGTCAGGGGTTGATGCGTCCAGTCCGGTCGCCGGGCCCGGTGTCGTGCTGCTGGCCGCTGTTGATGGACACCTTGCCCTGGGGGTGGTTGCTGTTGCGGGGGGTGAGAGTGAACGACACCTTGTGGGTGCGAGTGCGGCTGGCTCCGGTCTCGACCTCGCCGGAGAGGATCCACGCGGCGACCTTGCCCTTGGCCTTGCCGTCGTAGCGGAACTGGACCTCGAACTCCATCTGGATGGGGCCGACGTCGAAGGTGACATCGGGGTTGTCGGCCTCGGCCTGTTGGACGGCCTCGGTCAGTTCCTCGCGCAGGGTCTGCACGGCGTCGGTGAGTCGCAGCTCCACACCGTCTCCTCAACAGGGGGCAGGGGTGAGCCCATC
>NZ_CBDRFA010000136.1:0-8810 GCF_965343085.1 Nocardiopsis synnemataformans
AAGGCGAGGCTGGCCGCTGTCTCCCCTTGTCTCCCCTGGCGCGTGCAGGACCGTGACGAACGGGCCGCCGACGAGGCCGGCTTCGGTAGGACCGGTTTCGGTCCAGTAGGTGCGGTGGTCGAGGTCGCGGCCGCTAAGCATGTCGAGGATCTCGGTGGTGTCGTCGCAGGCCCGTGGTCGGCTCAGCCTGGGATGGTGACGTTGAGGGCGGCGGCAGCCCGGGCAGTCAGGTCGGCCGACAGGGCCAGGACCTGCTCGGCGGGCAGGAACAGGCCGTTCAGGGCGAGCCCGAGAGGGAATGGCGTGTAGGCGGGCAAGGACGGTCATCCTTGGTCTCTTTCTGCACGCTCTGGCGGATATGGGACCGGCCCCGCTGGATGGAGCGGGGCCGGTGTGAGGCGGGTGGCTGGTGTTCAGCCCATGGAGCGGGTGATGCGGATGTCGCTGCCCTCGAACTCGTGGTTGTGGCCGTCGGACTCGGTCCCGGCGATCGATTTGGTGGTGTCGTTGCTCTCGTACATGCGCCGGGTGACCGTGAGTGGCATGCGGATGACGGCGACAGGCATACAGGGCTCCACGAAGAAGGTGGCGATGCGCATGCCAGACTCGATGCGGATGGCGGTGATGTCGCCACCGTGGGCGCGGAGTGGAGGGAGTCAGCCAGCTTCTCCCGCGTCGGGTCGACCCCATCGGCACACCGACAGCCCCACACCCGCGCGATATCGCTCTCGACCGCACGCTCCCTCGGCAGGCGCGCCAGCTCGGCACGCGCTTGGGCGCGTGTTCCCTCCGCGGTGACCTGGTGGTCGCAGGCAACCGGCCCGGCTTAGTCTCGGCCAACGGCTGTGGTCTGCCGCACCGATCACACCGCCCACGAGCGGGCGTCAAGCTCGACCTCGAACCGGGCGAGCACCCCGGGTCCCCGGGTACGCCGCCGGTTCGTCGACCAGTACATCCCCTGCGATGAGCCCTTGCCCGGGGTCGAGGCTGACTGCCACCCACTCCATGAGCAGCGCCAGCATCGCCTGCTCCGGGGACTTGACGTACCGAATAAGCGTCCGAGCCTGCCTGGCTTGGGAGGGGAGCGAGTACGGACACGTTGTTGCGAATATCCGGTAATAGGGCTCCGTACGAGTCTGTCGTTGAGAGGAATGTGCCTACTCATGAGCGCTCCCGTCGGATGCTGTCGCGCAGTGAAGGCACGATCGGCGACGAGCTCTCATGGGGGAGGGGCGGCCGGGGTCAGCACCTCAACGAGGCGTTCGGCCAGCGACCACCCACTGCTGGACCGTGGCGTTCGCCAGCCCCACTCCGAAAACGAGGTGCACGAGCTTGGCATCCCGGAGATTGGACCGGTCATGCAGGTCACCGCTACATACCGCCACGAGGTCGGCTCGGGTGGTCAGAGGAACTGCGCCAACGAGTTCTAGAAACCGCAGGTGGTTCTCGGCAGCCCGGCCGTAAGCGGTCACGGTGTTCGTGGCCCCTCCAATGTTCGCCGTGAACTGCAGCCACCGCCGTATGGGCCTATCTCCCGCGACCAAGGGGAACTTGTCCCAGGCGATCATCACATGACCAGGCAACGTACTGACCTCAGATTCCAGATAAGGCAGTACGTGCACCGACTTTTCTCCCACACCACACCGAAGTAGGACAGAAGCAGCACCTCGCACGTTCGGCGGGACCACCCGGCGTAGGCGAGGATGCGGTTTGGTGTGCCGAGTGTCCGGTCGCGCAGGACACGGCCGGGCTCCTCAAGCTCATAACCAACAACGTGCAGGTATGGGCGGCCTCGGGTGATCCGGCCGCCGCCTAGTTGAGCGAGACGCCCTTAGCTTTCAGGCTGCTTCGCTGCACATCTCAGCCAGAATCCACCGTTCTTGCATTCAAGCTCGCTGAGAAGTCCGCACAGGTAGGAGGTGGCCTACCGGCGGGGCTCGGCACGGGCGAAGCGGTCTGCAAGGGACGCGGTGAACTCGGAGAAAAACCGTGACCCGGCCGGGAGATCAGACATAGCCACCAGCCAAGTCGATCACGGAAGAGCTCAGGCTGTGGTCGAGGGAGCCACCATCGACCACAGTCCGAACTTGGCCACACTCGATGTTACCCCGCTACGCGGATTCACTCCTGCATGGCTCCAACTTGCCGCGCGCCCAGGTGCTACTCGCCCTGGCTGATCCAGTTACCGTTCGTGTCGAGTTGCCAGTCCTCAACCTCGGGCTCGTGGACGAACAACTCGCTGCCCTGCATGACGACGATCTCAACGCGAGCGAGAGTGGCGGCTTCGTCCTCGAGCATCCGGAAGAAGGCCACACGCACGGTGTTCTCGGTATCGGTCGGGGAAGCGGCGCACTCGGTGGACACAACCGCGGAGCTGTAGTCCTCGGTCAGCACTGAGTCCGAAGCCTCGCCGGTCAAGAGACCAGCGATACGCTCTTCTGTGGTGCCGTTGCTGCGACTCGACGTCTCCTGAACGTATCCAAGGAGACGGTCGAGACCGCCGTCGACGTAGTCGAATTGGTACTCCACTGCACACCGTGAAGGGTCGTCGGACTCGACCGCAGCGACAGTGACCGTCTCATACACGCGATTCTCGGCGTAGTCGTCGCTCAGTTCGATGAGCTCGTCGGGAATGCGGAACTCGATGCTGGGAGCGGAGTCCATTGCGTACTCGGTGAAGTCGAAGACCAGCCTGTCACCGCCTGTGCACGCGGTTAGGGCGAACAGGGCTGTCAAACTCGCGGCCGTGAGGGCCTTGGTGGTGGTCACGGTGAGGGTCTCCTTGACCTGCTGCAAATCCAGAGGTTCTCAACACGTCCTACTTTGTAGCATCAAGATAGCCTCTGGCATTTGGGGCCTGGCACACCGGGTGTGCCACATCAGCCTTGGAAACCTCACGCAAGCCCGGGAGAGAACTGTGCCTCGGCCCTTACCCTGCCCGGACGGCCGCCCCAGAGCGCGTGCATCTGCTAATTTCCTAGTATGTGTGCTGGCAAACGGGCAGGAACATGTTCTGCGGACAGAGTATCGCACGCCGGCAGACGCCTACTGACGCCAGACCTTGCGCGCGGTGTGATGCTGCTCCTTATCGCCGTAGCCAACGCCCATTATTGGTTCGCACCGGACCTGAAGGCGTCCGAACCCTTCGAAGAGCTTGTCTCCGATCTACTGTACCTACTGGTCGACGGGCGGGCTTACCCTCTCTTCGCGCTGCTGCTCGGTTTTGGCTTGGCGACGATCGCGCATAGATCGATCCAGGTCAGCCTGGCCGAAGGCCTCAATCGCAAGCAGGCCGAACAGCGCGCCACGTCGCAACTGCGCAGAAGAGGGCTGTGGCTGCTGGCCTTCGGTACAGCGCACGCGCTTATCTTCGCCCACGACATCTTGGGTGTATACGGACTCGTCACGGTGTTGATCGCCAGGATCGTAGTCTCTCGCCGCTCGCGAACCGCACTGGTGCTGGCTGTCCTCACTGGCTCGCTGTCGATGACCTTCATAGCGGTAGTCGGGCCTGCGGCTGCTCTGACCCGCAGCCACGGTCTAGCAGCCCACACCCTTTTCGATGCGCACATCGTCGGTGTCATGTTCAATCTTGCTGTCTGGACCGTCTCAACACCGGTGACGGTCTTGTCTTCGATGGTGTTGCCCAGTGTGCTCCTGGGAGCGTGGCTGGCGGGTCAAGGGATGCTTGAGAAACCATACCTACACCGACAAGAACTCGCCGGGACGGTCCTAGCCGGATTTGTCGTGCCTACTGTGACCTTTCCGATGCTTTGGGTGAGCATAGATGGCGCCGACGTCCCGTCGCGCTTTTTGATCGCCTGGCACCAGAGCCTGGCGGGAATGCTAGCTGGAGCCGGTTACTTAGCACTCGTCGCGCTTGTTGTCTCTTGCATAGCAGGGACAGGGATTTTCAGCCGAATTTTAGCAGCTACTGGGAAGCGCTCACTATCAACCTACCTGTCGCAGACTCTGCTCTTGGCTCTAGGGGCCGGGGCTCTGCGTATCTGCGGCGTCGAGACACTCGCCTTGGCTTGGCAGGTCTTCGTTGCGACCACTGTTTGGTTGGTCTCGATACTCGTCTGCTCCCTGATGGAGTATCACGGGATTAAAGGGCCTGCAGAGCGAGGGTTGCGCCGTTTGGTGGCCACAGGTGTGCCTCGATGACATTTTCCCCGACGGGATTTCGAATATGCATTTGCGTTAACCATGGGGCCCAATACGACCTTGCCGTCCTGAGAGTGGTCGAGGGTTCCGCCACCTACGGCGCCCAGCTCGCCCTTGCCGTGGCCCGGACCCGACGTCAGCTCCTGCAGGCGCCAGGCATGAACGCCCGCACCACCACGGGGGCGGCATGTGAAACTCCTCGACCACACGCAGGATTGTCGAGGCACCTTGAGAACCCGTACCACAGCTCGTGCGAACGTGCCACAAGACGGTCACTGCCGAAGAGCGCACGCCCAGTGAATGAACCGCGGCCATCAACACACCCGCATGAATCCTCGAACGCAGCGTTGAGAACCAATATCAGCTCGGCAACCGACGGATCATCGGGATCCGCGTTCGAGGATTTTAATCGCTGGGTCACTTTCCAGGTTCTTGAGAACGAAAGCAAGCATCAAAGGATAGGGAGGCCGCCTATTTTCGCTTCCCTAAGTGCAGGTTCCCATTACACGATCACTCCGGAGAGGAAGAATTTTTGTCATGGTCAACGCCTATGTGGGACGGGTGCAGCAAGATCAGAATCGAGGCCGTACCCACTAGCGCAATGGAAAACACTGCGGGGGTTGCCACCGCCTCGACTAGGTGCACGGGCACCAGGACTGAAGCGAGGTTGAACAGCGCATGCAGCGCGATTACCGGACAGATCCTACGCACGTGCTCGTAGACGAAGGCCAGCAGCATCCCCAACGGCAAAGCTACGGCGATCTGCACGGGGTTACCGTGCAAAGCGGCGAACATTGTCGAGCTCATTAGGGCCGCGGACAGCACCGGCAAACGGAGCCGCAGCAGTGGGTAGATCAGGCCCCGCATAAGGGCCTCCTCACCCGCCGGGGCAGCTACAACTAAGGCAAGCAACAACACCACCACGGGCACCGCATCCCGAGAGCTCTGTGCGGCGTCGAAGGTCGGCGAACCGTACTCAGTGTAGATCGACACAGCTAGTGTCTGGCCTCCAAGGAAGCACAACACCAAACCAACCATGACGATAGCCCAGAATTCTGTCTTTTCCACCTTGCCCGAAGCAGGTTGCGATGACCATGCGCCGAAGGTCCAGCGCCGCCATGCCACAACAGCGCCGAGCACCAGGGGGCCGGAGACGGCTGCGCCCAGCACAGGCGAACCTGAGAGCAGTCCTACTGTGAACGATGTGGTGATGTAGAGGAGTAGCCCGGCAGCGCACTGGGTGAGGATCACCAGCCAGGAGCGAGATCGGTTGTTGGAAACGCTCACGCCCACTCCTGACCTGCGTTGTGCCCCAGTGTGCACTCGATCGCTCGCTCGACGAAACCCGCTTCGCGCTGCTGTACGGGGGCGGCAACGGCTACTGAAGAGTGCTCTCGGCCGAGGCTATGCCGCGTTCGCGCCTGTTCCATCAAATCCGGTTTACCCCCTGGCTCATACAGAGGCGGTGTCGCTCACTCACGCCTACCGCTCCGCGCCAGCCGAGGCTCCTGGAGAGCTGCTGGAGGTCGACAGCACCTTCGCCCACCGCGCTCTGCGCGACTAGACGACCTTCACACACTTACCGCGATTGCCCCGTGCGCCGACCACGGCGCCAACACGCACACCGCAGTGGTGACCGCCAACTCATGCACCATGTTGGGTGGAGGCCGCGTACCTGAACACTTTCACGTCCACCTCATCCACCGTTCCGAGAGCCACCCATGCCGACCATGTTCGGGTGGGATGCCCACCCGCCGCGCTGTTCCTTAGCCTGGGAGTATCGAGAACACCGATCATAGTGGGGCAGCGGGGTAGGGCTCCTCACAGCGGAAAACGCACTGCACTTGGGGCACGGCGCGCTTTTGCATTCGACTGGGCTGAGACCGGCCGATTGCATCATGAACACCACGCCGGTGACGAGCGTCACTCCTGCGGTTCCTCCCAAGGCAGCCGCCGGCGCGGCGGATCAGGCTCGCCGGAATCCCGGCGCTGTGCGTCGGCGGTCTCGATGAGCGGCTCTGGTTGGTCCTCGTCGTCGTCCCAAGGCAGCCGTGCGCCCCTTGGGCCCCGACGGTAGCCGCCACGTTCGACGTCGGTTACGGAGTTCTCGCCCTCCGCGGGATCGTCGGCTGCGGCTGACGGCTCGGCTTGGGGGGACCATCCGGTAGTCGAGGGAACTGCTTCGGTCTGGTCCGCTGGCGAAGCGGCCGCGAGCCAGGCGTCCCAGAATCCGTCGCCTTCGTAGGATTCGGCGGCCGCGTCCCATGCCGTGTCTTGAGCCAGGGCCTGCCGCTCCTGCTCCTCGATGCGTTGCCGGTACTCCAGCGGCCACCACATGCGGGGTTCGCCCGGAGCGTTCTGGCGTTCGACGTGGAAGACGAACCCCTCGGGGGTCTCTTCCCCGACGGTGACCACCGCCGACCCGCCGGGGTAGTTTGCGCGTTCGGCGCCCAGGAGGACGGCGAGCTTGCGCGCGACGGTCTGGCGTACGCCCTCGTCGGCGCCGCGCAAAACCTCCAACGGGCCGTCGTACTCGCCGGAGACGCAGGCGTACAGCGCCCACGTGTGCGGGCCGTCCCTGCGCTCCTTCCAGGGCAGGAGTGAGGTCCGAAGGCCTCGGATGTAGGAGGCGTCGATCAGCGAGTCCCGCTCGGGGCGCTCCGGCTGGGGCTGGAGGCTTAGCCACACAATGCTCATGGCAACGACCGTAGGGGGCGAGGCCCGAGCCCGCCGCGGATTGGTCCCGTTCCCCCGACGCTAGGGCGAGGGGCAAGATAATCTGTGAGTAGCTACAGCGGGCCCTGTCGCCTCACTGAAGGCGTGTGTAGCAGCGCGGGCAGGCCGGGGCCGTCACCGCGGCAGGCGTTCCAGGCGAAGCGGCAGTACCAGCGTCGGCACCGGCGCGACGTGGTCGCGGGGGCGTAGTCGTCGGTGGACAGCGGCGCGGTGTGATCGCAGGCCGGACAGATCCATCCGTGCGGGGTGGTCTGGGCGCCATGGGCGCGGGTCACCGACAGGCGCAGGCGCATGTGGCCGGGAGCGGGGCCGTGCGGGTCGGCCACGTGACGGCACGCTGAGCAGCGAAGGTAGGCAGATTGTTCGGGTTTTCGGTTGAGCAACGCCATGATCAGGGACACGTGCGTCTCCTGGACATCGGTCTCGGTCGGGCAGGGGCCGACGGGCCAGCGCCGCGGCAGCCCCAGTGTTCATGGCGGCGTTGGCGCGCGGGGCGAGGCGGTGGCTCACATGTCAGCGCTGATGGCCAGGGCGTGGCCGGTGGGCAGGGTAGCGCTGCCGCGGTAGCTGCTTCGGCTGTCGTCGGCAGCGGCCAGGACCAGTTCAGTGACGGCCGCGGGATCGGCGCCGCGGGGCAGGACCAGGCGGGCCTTGAACCGGCCCTGTCCGTGCAGGTCCTCGCTCACCTCCAGCGCCGTGACGTCCTCGGGCACGGTGGCGGAGCAATCGACCAGGTCACGTAGCAGCGTGGCGTGTTCGGCGGTGCTCACATCGCTGGTGCGCGCCAGTTCTCGGCCGAAGCCGGTGCGCAGCGGCGCGGCATTCGCCTGGACTTCGACCTCGTCCACCTGGCCGGTGGTGCTCCACCGCTGGCCGTCGTGAAAGCGTTCTGTGGACCAACCCAGCGCCTGGGCCACAGTGCGCACCATCTCGGCTTGGGCGTGGGCGTCCATGCCCAGTGAGGCGGGGGTCAGGACCACTGCGGGCAGAAACTGCTCGCCGGGGTTGCACGTGATCGTGACCGAGGGGAGTTCGCCCGTTTGGTCCAGGACGTGGGCGGCAGCGGTGAGCAGGTCGGGCAAGCAGTGGGCGTTCATTCAGATCTCCTGGGGGTGGGCGCGGTCCTCGGCGAGGTGAAGAACGTACTGGTAAGGGAGTGGCGGCTCGCGTGCCCTGCGTCGTCGTTGCGCGTGTTCAAGGCCTGAGGCGCATGGTCCGGGGTCCGGCACTGCCCCGGCGTGCCAGACCCCGGACACGGCGCCCGCGCAAGGCGGTGTCCCCCTGTCAGTGGCGCGGCAGGAGAACGCCTCACGCCTGCGGGCGGCCGTGGTGGTGCGGCACTCGGGTCATCTGCCTTACGTGGCCGAGCGCCAAACCGTCACGGCCTGCCCACTCTACGCCCATGGTGGGTGGTTCCATTTGAAAGCGGGCGCGGGTGTGTCGGCCACCGCGGTTGGAACATGGTTGGCCTACAGTCCTCACTGAAGGTTCCTGGGCGTGGTAGGGCCTGTAGTCCACGACGTGCCGCGTCCGTTCTTCGCCCCGGGTTCGAGGCTCCGCGTGAGTCCAGTGCTGCGAAGGCGGGGTTTCGAGCCCACCCCGTCCTGGCGCCCCAGGATGTGGCACCTGCCCGGTTGAGCCGCGGTCGCGCCGCCGGGCGGTGTGCTCTGGGAGTGGGAGCCGCCCAAGACAGGCTGCCTTGGGCGGCACTCCCCTTGCTGCGCCCGCCACACAATCGTCTGCCTGTGGCAGTTTCCCCCGGTGTCCCGGCGGGCGCGCGGGCGTCCCCCTGCTCGCCCGCATCGAAGCGGTAAGCAACCGCTTCGGTACTGCTTGTGATCCTATGGGTGGGGAGTGCGGCGGGCAACCGGGCAGGGGGGGGGGGGGGGGGGGGGGGGGGGGGGGGA